>JAFOJB010000453.1 GCA_017420455.1 Blautia sp. | reverse complement strand
CTTTGTGCTCATGTAAATCGATTTTTGACAATGGCCGGTTGCAGTTCACGGCCTCACCGGCCGGGGACTGCGGCAATGACCGCACAATCCGAAGGAAAAAAAGCACGAAATGCTATCTGTTTTTACTTCCGGAGGTGTTATAATACATTCATGGAAAGCGATGCGGACATCGCCGACTGACAACAACGCTGGCAGATTCGGGCAGGCAGACTCCGGAGGTTATCTGTGTGCAGTGCCTGAGATCCCGGAGAGCATCTGCCAGTCATAAGCAAAAGATCCGAGTCACAGGAAAGGAGACAAAATGAAAACAGGAACAGTCTATTATGTAAACGCCGGGGCTTCCCGGGATGGAAACGGAAGTAAGGAAATGCCTTTCCGCCGCATCAATGAGGCTGCAAAGATCGCCATGCCTGGAGACGAAATCCTGGTAGCGCCCGGGATCTATCGTGAATATGTAAATCCCGTCAACGCCGGTACAGAGGAAAACCGTATCGTCTATCGCTCGGAAGAGCCGCTTGGAGCTGTCATCACCGGTGCCGAAGTGCTTACCGGCTGGACGCATTATCAGGATAATGTATGGACAGCAAGGGTGGACAACGGTGTATTCGGCTCCTACAATCCCTATACCACCTATGTCTGCGGCGACTGGTACTTTGCCCCTACCGTCCGTCATACCGGCGCTGTTTTCATGAACGACCTGATGATGTACGAAACCGTTACCCTGGAGGAATGCATCCGGGGAGAAGCAGACCCCTGTGCATGGAACAAGAAGGAATCCACCTTTAAATGGTATACCGAGCAGGACGGGGATGTCACAGTCCTGTACGCAAATTTCCAGGGAGCCGATCCCAACAGCGAAAAGATCGAGATCAGTGTGCGCCGCAACTGCTTCATGCCCGACAAGACCGGTGTAGGCTATATTACTGTCAGCGGCTTTGATATCCAGAAGGCCGCCACCACCTGGGCGCCGCCTGCCGCCTACCAGGACGGCATGATCGGCCCGCACTGGAGCAAGGGCTGGATCATCGAGGACTGTGAGATCAGCAACAGCAAATGCTGTGGTATCTCTCTGGGCAAATACCGCGATCCGGAAAATGATATGTATTTTTACACAAAGCATGTAAAAAGTCCTACCCAGATGGAGAGGGATGCCGTTTGCCGCGGCCAGTACCACGGCTGGCTGAAGGAGAATGTGGGAAGCCATATCATCCGCCGCTGCAACGTTCATCACTGTGAACAGACCGGTATCGTGGGCCGTATGGGCGGGGTTTTCTCCACCATCGAGGACTGCCATATCCATCACATCTGCAATTCCCAGCAGCTGGGCGGCGCCGAAACCGCGGGCATCAAGCTTCACGCCGCCATCGATGTGACGATCCGCCGGAATCATATCCACGACTGCATCATGGGCGTGTGGTGCGACTGGCAGGCGCAGGGTGCCAGGATCACCCAGAACCTGATGTATCATAATCAGAAGCCGGAGGGCACCGAACATGCGAAAGGCGCCATGTTCAACACAGATGTCTTCATCGAGGTAGGCCACGGCCCCACCCTGATCGACAACAATCTGCTCCTTTCCAGAGTCTCCGTCACGATCCCCAGCCAGGGCATCGCCTGTGTGCACAATCTGATGCTGGGCAGCTTCAGTCTCATCAACTCCGGTGTGGACAGCGTCGTGAACGGGCAGAGGGAGCCCCGCTATACGCCTTACCATATCCGTCACCGTACTGAGGTAGCCGGATTCATGACCATTCTCCACGGAGACGACAGGATCTACAACAACATTTTCGTACAGCAGTATCCTGTTACGGATGATTCGAAAAAACCCACCGACGCGGATTATCAGGTTGCAGGTACGGCTCCCTTTGATATCTTCCCCACCTACGAGGAATGGATCGGCAACTTTATGATCGGGGAGGAGCCGAACATGGGCGCCCTTGCACAGTATCATTTCGGCCATCTGCCTGTGTGGGTCGAGGGAAACGCCTACTTTAAGGGTGCCAGTGTCTGTAAGCATGAAAAGCATCATCTGATCGACAACGATTCGGACGTACAGGTAGAGCTGTCTGAAAAAGATGGAAAATGTATCCTGAAGACCAACCTCTGCTCCCTTCTCTCTGGTTTTGCCGACGGCATCATCACCAGCGATACTCTGGGCTGTGCCTTTGAGCCGGAGGAGAGATTCGAAAACCCGGATGGTACTTCCATCACCTTCGACAGCGACTATGCCGGAAACCACAGAGGCCTCTCCACCGTTCCGGGACCCTTTGCAGAAGGTACCGCAGACGAGATCCAGGTCTGGTAAAACTCTGCTGTAAAATGAAACAGCCATAGGAACTGTCCATAACAGATAAAAAAGAACTCCTCCCGATCCCGTCAGGGTCAGAGAGGAGTTCTTTTTTATTCCCGCCGGCAGTATCATCTTCATGAAGCCTGTCCCAGTGCGGTTTATCCTGAGCTCCGCGGATACTGTCAAGGAACTGTGCATAAAGAACCTTTCCATCTGGCTCGTCTATATCCGCCCGGGCTGCGTTGTCTTCAATCGTCAATGCCCGAGGCGCCATGTTCTGTTTCATGCCCGGTTCCGTGGTCTGCCTGGTGCATTGCCTCATGCCCGGTTCCGTGGTCTGCCCCATGGCCGGTTCCGTGGTCCTTCCCATGCTCTGCTGCATGCTCATGTACAAACATATGGGTGTGCGTGCTGCCATCGTGCGTGTGGGTGATCACGTGCATCAGAGAAAGAGGAAGCTCCAGGTTGTGGGCTTCCAGGAGCTCCCTGTCCTGCAGCACCTTCTGGGAAGGACCATCATAGATGATCCGCCCTTCGCTCAGCAGGACCGTCCTCTCGCAGGTATCCCGGATGAAATCCAGGTCATGACTCGCGATAATCCTGGTTCCCTCCAGGCCGTTGATCACGTGGATCAGGTTGCGTCTGTTTTTGGGATCCAGCGCTGCGGAGGGCTCATCCATCAGGATCACCTCCGGATCCATGGACAGGATCGTGGCAATGGCAGCCCGTTTTTTCTCGCCTCCGGAAAGCTTGTAAATGGATTTGCCGCGCAGATGTTCTATATGCACCTTCTCCAGCGCCATGTCCACCCTCCGCCTGACCTCCTCCTCCGGAAAGCCGTAATTCCGCGGCGCAAAGGCCACATCCTCCTCCACAGTCGTCATGAAGAGCTGGCTGTCGGAATCCTGGAAGACGTAGCCGATCCTGGAGCGGACCTGGTCCAGATTCTTCTTCTCCAGCCTCTCCCCTGCAATAAGGATTTCCCCTTCGAAAGAAAGCTCCAGCCCAACCAGCATCCGCAGAAACGTGGACTTGCCGGCTCCATTCGCTCCGATCAGGCCGATGGTCTCCCCCCTGCCTGCCTGAAAACAGATATCCGAAAGAACCGGCTCCGCCGGATCATACGCAAAGCTCAGGTGGTTCACTTCTATCATCTTGTCACCGCGCATCAATATCTCCTCCTGATTTCCTCTTCCGGACAACTCATACAAACAATCCTCCAACGATCTCCATCACCGGCACAAAACGAAGTACCAGAAGCATTGCGGTCCAGAAAACCAGCCAGAGAACGTCCGTTCTTCCAGGAGCGCCGGTCCCGCCGAAGCAGAATTCTCCCCTGAAGCCCCGGAGGCACATGCTCTGGTAAACCCTCTCTGCCCGGTCCATGCTCCTGAGCAGCATCTGCCCCGCAAGCGGACCCCAGGCCGCGAAGGCGATTCCCTTCTGCTTTGGCGCTCTGAGGCTGTAGGCAGTCACTACCCTTCTCGTTTCCGAAAGCAGCACGGTAATATACCGGTAGATCAGCAGAATTTCTGTCACCAGAATCTTCGGGACATGAGCCTGCCGGAGCGCATAACAGATCTTCTCTATGGAAGTCGTTGCGATCAGAAGATAGGAAGCCAGTACCGCAAGCACACCCTTCAGCATCAGGGAAAGCATGGAAAGAACGCCGCCGGAGACAACAATGCCGCCGAGGTTCATCGCCGCTGTCCGGTCCAGGAAGGGATTCGCGGCCCCCACGATGCAGACCAGCGGAAGTACGATCCGAAGTCTCCAGAGCGCGTCCTTCAGTGAAAGCTCTGCAACGATAAAAAGGGCTGCCGGGTATATAACCATACCCAGAAGCCCTGCCAGCTGATATTTGGAAAAGGAAACCGTCAATACAACATACAAAATCGTCAGGAACAGCTTCACGGACGGATGAAGCCTGTTGATCCACCGTTCCTCTTTTGCCATGCTCTCCAGCGAGTGCAGCTGGTGCATGGCATGATCGATCTTACTCATTTTTCCCCCTTGTTTCCAGATCTAAAGAGCTTTTTCTCCTTTGGAGGATCTGCGGAAAAACCGGAAGAGATAACTTCCCCCAATACATACCGCCACGACGATCAGCGCTCCTGCAAGCCCGGAAACCGTAGTGCCTGCCGCGCTGTCCGAATCCTTTATGGCATAGTCCGGCAATATCGCTGTTTTTTCCTGAATATCCGCAGCCGTTTCATAAATACCGCCTGCCGCCTCCAGCTCCTCTGTACCGGCCACCCTGCCCATGGACCACTCCAGGCCGTCAGGAAGGCCTGAAGCAAACTGCGAAACAACGCCGCCGATGAGAACTGCCGCGATTCCCAGAATGACCAGTGTCTTCGTAAAGGAGAATTTCCCTTCCTTCTCTCCGGCGCCGGCTCCTCCCCACAGAAGTTCCGGCCTTGCTTCATGCACAAAGCAGAGCACCGCAGCAGTAATCAGACCTTCCACCAGACCAATGGCCAGATGAATGGGCTGCATGGTCGCAGCGAAAGCCCTGAACGGAAGCTCCGTGATGCCGGAAGCCAGAGTCTCCAGCGATACAGAGAAAGCTCCCAGCTGCAGAGTCAGTACACAGCCGAGAATGGATGCGATGGTGATCTTCTTTTTATCTGCGCCATTCCTGACAATGGGGCGCCAGAGAAGCAGAGCGCCGACAAAGCATCCGTAGAACGCCATATTCCATATATTGCACCCCAGAGCCAGCAGCCCTCCGTCCGCGAAAAACAGACACTGGATCAGCAGGACCCCGATCATCGTCAGAAATCCTGCATGCGGCCCCAGCAGAGCAGAAAGCAGCATACCGCCGCAGAGATGTCCGGAGGACCCGGTGCCGGGAATGGTAAAGTTGATCATCTGCGCTGCAAAGACGAACGCTCCCATCACTCCCATGACCGGGATCTTTTTCGGATCGTCCTCCTGTTTTACTTTATAGATGGAATATCCTGCCGCAGCTGCACTGCAGGCATACAAGGTTCCGGCCACTGCGGGCGAAACCAGGGCATCTGCCATATGCATATCATTTCCTCCTGTCCGGGTGGGCAGAACGGACTATCCGCCCTGCTTCTCTTGTCAGGGACCTCCCCCGCCCGCAGGCAGCCGCGATCCCTCTGTACCAGGAGCCTACCATATCTCTTTCTCCGGCACAAGCCTCCCGGGGGGATATTTCCAGGTATTTTTCTTCATACAATCCTGAAAAACGGCAGAACACCACGCTTCAGAGTAAAACAAGGGCTGTGCGGACAGGAACCGGCAGTCCCTGTTCTCACAGCCCTCGCAGAAATATCGTCGGTTTGATCAGCTCTTATTCCGGCTGGTTCTTCAGCCGGCTGACATGCAGACCTTCGGATTATTCCGGCTTGTACTCATCGAAATCATAGTGGATGGTTCCGAATGCGGTCTCCTGATCGCGGATCGCGATGGATTTGGACAGCTGTCTGATCTCATCGGCAGTCACGCTGCGTCCCAGCTCACTGGAGAGTACGACACCCTCGGAAAGGAATGCTGTCTGCATTGCGATATACGGAGAATCGATCCTGGTCTCGTCGGTAAGATCGCCGCGCAGATAGGAGTACCACTGCAGCTGGTTGTCGTTGTACTTGGCAATCTCCGGATTGATCAGAAGCTCCTGCTGACCGGTGATGTCGCCGATCGCGCACGGAAGCTTGGTCTCGAAGAGTCTTGCCTCTTCATCTACACCGAACCATACCAGGCTGGGCTCCTGAAGCTTGCCGCCGCCTACGATATCTCCGCCTTCCGGAACAGCCAGCGGGCCGCCGGTGGTATCTACATCGAGGAATTTCAGGGCGCCGTTGGAGCCTGCGATAAAGCTGGTTCCGATCTCATCCATATGGATTGCCCAGTCCTCATAGATATCCATGGAAAGACCGCCCTTGAAACGGGCAATACCTACGCCAAGGTCCTCAACGGGAGCAATACGGCCAACCAGCTTGTCGATCACAGGATTGGTCCAGTAATCGCAGCTCTGTACACCATATACGCTCTCCAGTTCCGGCATGCCAAGTACATAGAGCATCTGTGCCAGGTGATAGATGCCAAGGTCAAACAGCGGTCCATGAACGCCGATGGTGGGGCTGATGAAATCCTGGGTGAAGAAGGGCATATCATAACCCGGACGACCCTGACGTCTGTGGCCGACACTTCTTGCATGATAAACCTTGCCCAGCTTGCCTTCCTCGATCATCTTCTTTGCGATACGGGTCTGCGGATTGTAGATGGAGCTGATCTGGACAGCCAGCTTCTGGCCATATTTCTTCTGTGCGTCATAAAGGATCTTCGCGTCTGCATAGCTTGCAGCCATGGGTTTCTCAGAATAGCAGGGGAAGCCTGCAGCCATGACGGCGGTGGAAACAGAGGTATGCAGGTTGTTATGTACGCAGACCTCGACCTCGTCGATATCGTCTCTCCTCAGCATTTCACGGAAATCTGTGTAACGATTTTCCTCGGCGATCCCGTACTGTTTTCCCCATGCAAGAAGTTTCTCTTTGTCGATCTCAGCAGCAGCGACGACCTTCAGGTTCTGTCCGCGGTTGTTGAGGTTCCTGATGACGGTCATGTGTCTGTGGGAGATCATACCGCAGCCGATGATGGCGATTCTAAGTTCTTTCATATCTGATTCCTTTCATGTACGATACTGTATTTTTACGTGTTTATGATGCTTTTCTCTGTACAGCCTGTTTTCCGGTCTTTTACCAGCCGAGGATCTTCAGATACTCACGGCTTCTCCTCGCGCACTCCATGGGCTCCAGCTCATAGTGCTCATCCTGCTCCACGATGACCCAGTTTGCATTAGCCTCGAGGCTTGCCTTGAGAACATCCTCCCATACCATCTGGCCAAAGCCGACCGGCCTGAACCCGAAGTAACCGGTATCTCCATCCGATTCCTCTTCTTCGATCCCGATGAGCTTGTACATGTTCTTGACCTCGCCCTTCTTGATATAGTCCTTCAGATGGACTACAGGGATACGGTCTGTGTACTTGCGGATAAATCCGGGAGCATCTCCGGTCGCCACATCACACCAGCAGGTATCCAGCTCGGACATCAGGTTATCATGGGGAATGGAATCGAACATTACATCATAACCCCACTGTCCGTCCGCCATTTTGACAAACTCGAAATCATGGTTGTGATAAAGGAAGGTCATTCCGGCATCGTGGATCTTCTGTCCGACCTTATTCAGAAGGGGAAGAAATTCCCTGAAGCCTTCCGGATTCGCGGGACGATATTCCTCTGCCATATAAGGCATGACCAGATATTTTACACCAATCTTGCTGTAGGCGGCTATGATCGAATCCAGATCCTCCATCATCTCGGCAAACGCCACATGTGCACTGATGGGCACAAGCCCTGCCTCATCCAGTACTGCCTTTACAAACTCAGGCTCAAGACCATAGAGACCTGCAAGCTCGACGCCATCATACCCCAGACTCTTCACCTGCTGCATCACGTTCCTGAAATTCCCGGGTGTGTTTTCAAGAAGGTCTCTCAGGCCGTAAACCTGAATTCCTACCGGAAGCTTTTTACTCATTTTTGATTCCTCCCTCTCCATATTCTGAATATTTGTTCACAGAAAGTATGGTTTTAAAAAATGATCAGCAACTATGTATTTTATCATATCATAATCTGAAGAATATTTCTACCCCGGCTTTTCATTTATGCCGTATTTTTGTTACAGTTCACAGTCCCGCCGGCTGGCGGCTGGATCTGTTTTCGGCGTCTGTCCGCCCTCCTGCCGCAGGACAATCTTTGTCCACGTCTGCAGGATGGAAAGCCCTCTGACTGAAGCCAGATCAGGTTTCATATCCGGGCAGGACTGCGAAACCTGTGTTCAGAAACCGCCGGCTGATGCTGCGCTTTTCTAAGACGATCAGCAGTCTTCTCTCATTCACATGATGGCCGAACTCCGGCATGAATACCATGTTCTCCTGATCAGGATCCATATGCTCCTGAATGATCGGCGGCATATAGGAGGAAGTAAAGCAGAAGCCGTATTTCAGATCGTGGTAGCCCTGGGCAAGACCGCCCTGCTTTTTCACCTTCAGGACAGCAGG
>JAFOJB010000452.1 GCA_017420455.1 Blautia sp. | reverse complement strand
TGCCGAAGAGGATGCCGAAGGAAGACTGGGTGACCGTGGATGTTATCACAATTGCGGCTCCGGATCTGAGGGATAAGTCAAATATCCATGCTCCGCTTGTGAATGGCGGCACTTATATGAACGATGCTGAGCTGTTTGGCTATCATGTGAAACGGGCGATTCATATGCTGACCTGCGCAGCAGCAAAAGGGGCGGATACGCTTGTTCTGGGGGCCTTCGGATGCGGCGCTTTCCAGAATGATCCAGAGGTTGTTGCCAGGGCATATAAGACTGTTCTTCAGGAGTTTCCGAAGGTATTCAGACAGATAGAGTTCGCAGTCTATTGTCCGCCTGGAGGCAGCAGAAACTACGAAGTATTTAAGCGTGTACTTGGTCAGGAAAACCAGATTTCCTGATACATTCTTATGTAATAGTACCTGGTACTGTTACATGATTGAGCAAAAAAATGACATGTATAAGAAGATACATGTCATTTTTTGTCTCGTAAACAAAGGATTATCTGCAAAATGGAAGGGATGACAGGTGAAATAAAGAAAAGAAGTTTTTTTCAAATATCCTATAATATCAATGTAACATAAATGTTGTATCAATGTTGATATTTGAGGAGGAAAAGACTATGAGGCTGAAAAAACTTACAACAGTCTGCTGTACACTTGCAATGGCAGCATCTATTATCCTTCCGGCCGGATCTGCTGTGGCTGCTGAAGAAGTTCCGGAAGCAACGGAAGGCGCGATCGTTGTCGATGCAGCTGTCCCAATCGAAGTGACCGGCGGAAAGATCACAGGTACAACAAGTGAAGACGGCGAAATTGCGATCTATAAGGGAATACCTTATGCGCAGGCACCGGTAGGCGATCTCAGATGGGCTGCCCCGATGGATCCTGAACCATGGGAAGGCGTAAAAGCCTGTGAAAAGTTTGGTCCTGTTTCATGGCAGAACTGGCCCAACTTTGATATGCCCTGGATGTATGTTTATTCGCCGGAGTTTCTGTGCAGTGAAGAACGTGATATAAGGGATGAAGACTGCCTGTATCTGAATGTATGGACAAAGCAGGGGGAAACAGATGGCAAAAGGCCGGTAATCGTTTATATCCATGGCGGCGGATTCGGAGAAGGCTCAGGCTCTATCCCGGTTTATGACGGCACTAATCTTGCAAAAGATGACATTGTTTTTGTAAATATCAACTATCGTCTTGGCGTTCAGGGATTCCTTACGATCAAAGAGCTTGATGAAGAATCCCCATATGGTACCTCAGGCAACTACGGTATCATCGACTGTGTGAAATCCCTTGAATGGGTAAAGGCCAACATTGCCAAATTCGGAGGGGATCCTGACAACGTAACCATTGCAGGACAGTCTGCCGGTGGTATGGCCGTAAATGTACTCATTCACACACATATTGCCACTGGCCTGTTCAACAATGCAGTAGTATTCAGCGGCGGCTATATGAATCTGAACAGGGGAGGCCTTGGCGGAGAAACCAAAGAAGAAGCTCAGGCTGCGTTCAGAGAGACCTATCCGGATGTTACCCTGGAAGAGCTGCGTGCTCTCAGTATGGAAGAACTGTTTAACAACTATCCGATCGGCAATTCCACTGTTATAGATCACGCCATCATCGGTGAAGGAAATGTTGAAAGCCGTCTTGCAGGGGATTTCAATCCCGTTAATGTAATAGTCGGTTATGTAAATGGTGATGCAGGCCTCTTCTCCGGTGGTTCAGCTGCCACTACTGTTGATGAATATTATACATGGCTGGATGAAAATTATGGTGAAGATGCAGAGCTGATGAAAGAGCTGTATCCTGTGGCATCTGATGAAGAAGTCGCGGCTGTCTGCAGCCAGATCTCTTATGATCGTATGGTGATGGGAGCATGGGGCGAAGCCCTTATGGAAACATTTGCTACAGATAATGATGCATTTATCTACTTCGTAGACCATGAAGCTCCTGCTGATGTTCCAGTAGGAATGTTCCATACTGGCGACATTCCTTACTGGCTGGGAGGAACCCTTGTAGACCGTGCACAATATGAAACCGATGATGACCATGCAATGTATCAGACAATGAAGAGCTATTTTGAAAACTTCATTGCCAAGGCAGATCCTAACGGTGAAGGCCTGCCGCAGTGGGATAAATTCGACGGTTCCTACAGATATATGCTGATCGGCGATAACACCTATGAAATGACAGAGATCCCGAAAGAACGGGGAGATTACTGGGTGAGCGTTCTCAACACTCTGTATGAAGGCGCCGTGGATACAGCATTACAGGCAATGGACGCGGAATAAGAAGCCTCCGAAGAGGGAGAAGGAACAACGATCCCTGAAGCCGGCCGTTACTGCAGCAGAAGTTGATGGATATGAATCAGCCGGATCTCGTGGGCGTTCATCCGTTCGGATAAGACCAGCCGGCCCTGCGCCGCATACTGCCTGCGGATCGCGATATGCGGAATGCTGATGCTTTTTAAGTAGCTTCGCTCCTGGCGGCTGAGAAATTGTTCATAATTCAGTTCTCTCCAGGCGGAAAGCAGGCTGCCGCTGCGGATTCCCACCGTTTCGGAACGAATATAGTACTGACCGTCCGAAAGGCCGGTCAGTACTATTTCCATCTCCAGGGCATCCCCATCTGCAAATAGTCCCGGTACATCCTCTGCTGTAATTTCATTTTCCGCTTTACGGTAGTAATGATAATGAAACGCTTTATAGTTGAACAGCAGGATGTGGCAGGAATTTCCACCGTCTGTTGTGACAATATACCGGTCACCGCATTCAATCAGCCGTGAATCCAGCTGGTTCATAAAATACAGGGCGTAATAGGCCGGTTTGGCCAGACCATCATTGTTCATAAGCCCTGTTCCTCCGAACAAAATGGCGTTTGTATCATAATTCATCAGACACAGATCGGTCGCGTACAGATACGCCGCCATTTCGGTATCCTGCAGGCATTCCGTCATCAGCTTCAGCATCTGAGCCGCCTTGCCGCAGGAATCATTATAGAAATTGCGGTCCGAAAAGGTCAGATTCCATTCCGAGAGGATCACCGGCAATTCCTGCGCACCGCAGTTTTTCAGCATGTCTTTCACTTCCTGGATCACATTGTGGAAATAATGCATATCGGAAGAATGGATCAGCTGTTCATGCTCTCTGCCGATGGCTCCTCCTGCCAGCGGCTGATAGGGAAATACTGTCAAAGAAAGAAAATCCGGCTGTCTGTGCTTCTCAAACCATTCCCGGAGCAGTTCGCTTCGCAGATATTCGGGCGGAATGCAGCCTCCGCCTACCAATGCCTTAGGGACATAAGATTTAATGATCCTGGATACCGCATCAAACATCTCCAGATACTTGTCTCCCAATTTCATCATCGGATTAAGCCCCAGGTCAAAAATCCAGCTTTCCACCTCCTGAATTCCGTAACGCTGCACAATATGCTGCATGAACTCTTCTACCATCCATTCGCATTCCTCCAGTGTCTGAAAGACAGAATCCTCCCGTTCCAGGAGCACGATATCCTCCGGACTCAGGATGACCCGGTTCGGTTTCTGCGCTGTATCCAGAACCGGCTTCAGATGACAGTCCTGCAGAAAATCCAACACCATATCGATCATATTGAAATTATAGGACCCGGAACTGCGGTCTTTGCGGATGCGCATTTCCCAACTGAAAATATTAGTAATCCGGATATAGGAGATTCCCAGATCCTCTTTCATCTCACGGAGGCATTTCTGCATCTGCGCCTGCAGGATGCCTGTCGCGGAACCGGCATTGATGCAGCGGTTCCAGGGATTTCTGTAAGGAATGGATGTTTTGGTATCGATTTCTGTACGCTCCTGGAACGACTCCTCACGTGCCTTGCCAAAATTGCTTCGCACCAGGGAGGCAATCCTTTCCTGATAATGATTGTCCTGAACATTTTCCGTGGGAAGCATTTCCCGTCTGAAGACAGCTTTAAAGGATTTTCTGTATTCAGATGGAGCGACTCCATATGCCTTTTTGAAGGATTTGCTGAACATGGAGGAATTGGTAAATCCGTTATCCAGGGCGATTTCCATCAGCGTTTTTTCTGTATGAAGCAATTCTTCACGTGCATTTCTGAGACGAAGGGAAAGAAGAAATTCCAGAAAATTGATCCCCGTTTTTTTCTTGAAATACCGGGAAAAAGCCGAAGTATTCATGTAGGCCGCCGCAGCAGCAGTATTCAGAGATACCGGTTCCCGGAAATGCTCACTCAGATACCGGACGACTCCGGCAAGTGTCTGATCCTGCACCTGTGCGGGAAAACCGCTGCTTCTTTCCAGCACAAAACGGCTCAGAAGCAGATCCATCAGCTGGAACAGCAGCGCCTTTTTCTTCAGACTCAGGCAGTTCATATCAACACTGTATTCTACCAGCAGATTTCCTATGATACGTTTCAGGTCGCTGTATTTTTTGTCGTTGTCTGTCACGGAATTACACTGGAAATACACATCGTTTCCCTGCAGCTCCCTGTGCAGAAATTCAGGCGAAACCGTAATCACACAAATCAGGGTATTTACAGCAGGCTCCAACCGGCAGGACTGTCCTGTATTGATCACGATCACGCCGTCTTTATCAAACGTATAGGCATCCTGTCCTATGTTCACCTGCATGCGTCCTTCCATGACGAACAGGAGCTGCACATCTGTCAGTGGGCAATTGGGTTGATATTCTTCGTAAAAATGCACTTCTATTCCAAAATCGTCCGGATTCATCATGCTCTCTCTTCTCCTTAAAATGTGTTCCATTCCAGGACTGTTTTGCTCAGAAATCGGAGAATGCCGTCGACTCATACCTGAAACGTCAGAACAATCAGTGTAATAGTACCTGGTACTGTTACACAGAACAAACAGAGCCCGGAGAAATCCGGGCTCTGAGCTCTTACACTTTCAGACAGGCTCTAAACCCAGAACCTCCTCTACGTATTTTTCAGCTTCTTCTTTTTT
>JAFOJB010000451.1 GCA_017420455.1 Blautia sp. | reverse complement strand
TGGAAGCTCCGGATTACCGCATAGAAAAGCCCCTGGATCTGGTGTCCCTGTTCTGAAATGCCAGGCTGCTTCCTTTTCCTTGTGCAGTTTTCCACCCTTATGAAATGCTGTTCTGGTCATAGTCGTCCAGAAAATGGTGCCGCACGCCATCCTGTTTATAGGCAACGATGGTACTGAGATTCACGTTCTCCACACTCTTGAAGATGTTGTTTTCAATTACCGGTTCCTCTTTTGCCAGCATCCGTATGAGCTTCTTCACCGCCAGGCGTTTGGAATTCTCTCCATACGTCTCTTCGCTTCTCTCCGTAAACCGGCAGGCACAGCGGAGGAAATGCAGGCCGTTAAAGGCAGCCCAGCGGATGATATCGGCTTCGCGGATCAGGTACATGGGCCTGATCAGCTCCATCCCTTCAAAATTGTTGCTGTGCAGCTTCGGCATCATGGTCTGGACCTGTCCGCCATAGAGCATCCCCATCAATATGGTCTCAATGACATCGTCATAATGATGCCCCAGGGCTATCTTGTTGCAGCCCAGCTCCTTCGCCTTGCTGTAAAGATAGCCTCTTCGCATCCTTGCGCAAAGATAGCAGGGGGATTCCCCCTCCTTTGCCACAATATCGAAAATCGGCGTGGGAAAAACCTGGATGGGAATCCCAAGAAGCGATGCGTTCTCCTGCAGAAGCCGGAAGTTTTCTGAATTATAGCCAGGATTCATCACCAGATAGGTAACCTCGAAATTCCTCATCCCATGGCGGTACAGCTCCTGAAAAAGCTTTGCCATCAGCATCGAATCCTTTCCGCCGGAAATACATACCGCGATCCTGTCGCCGTCCAGGATCAGCTTATAGTCGTTGATGGCTCTGGTAAACCTGCTCCAAAGCTGCTTCCGGTATGTTTTTATGATGCTGCGCTCTGCCGTGCGCCTCCGGAGTTCTCTCTCTTCCCCGGAATTTCCTTCCCCTGCAGTAAACTGCCCCGCCGCTGCGCTTCGTCCCTCTGCAGAATTTCTTTCCCCTTCCGTATTTCTTTCTTCTGCAGTATCTCTTTCCCCTGCAGTATTTTTCTTAACTTCCATCATGTTCTTTCTGATTCCTTATTTGCTTCGGCCGTTCCCGGCCGCTTTTCACAATGGTATTTCGCAGCAGTAGTTCACATCGTCAGCTCAGTCCAGATTCTTCCTGTTCATGACAGCATCGATGGAATGGATGCAGGCGGCGCGGAAGCCATCCTCCTCCAGAGAAGCGCAGCCGACGATCGTAGTTCCCTTCGGAGAACAGACCTTGTCCTTCAGACTGCCCGGATGTTCCCCTGTCATCTTCTGGAGCGCTGCTGCCCCCAGCACCATCTGGGAGACCAGCCTGTAGGCCGTGTTTCTCGGAACGCCGTATTTTACAGCGGCGTCTGCGTACGCTTCCATCAGAAGATCGATAAAGGCAGGGCCGCAGCCGGTGACAGCCCCTGCAATCCCCATAAGGGAAGAAGGCACTTCCTCCACCAGTCCCAGAGACCCGAACAGTCTCATGATCTCTTCTCTTTCCTCCTTTTCCAGAGAGTTCTTTTCCTCAAAAAGCAGCACGCCTTCCCCGACCATGGCAGGGGTATTTGGCATGACAAACTGAAAACGGACGGAGGGATCCAGATATTTGCTGTATTTTTCCATATCCCATCCCGCACAGATGGATACCATGGCCTTTCCCCTCAGGAGTTCCCCGATCTGCGCCAGAACCCCTTCCACCTGATATGGCTTGCACGCCATAATGACAGTATCGCATGCCTCAACCAGAGCCGCTACGGAATCCATCGGGACAAACCCGATCCTTTCCGCGTTCTTCCGAAGCTTTTCCTGATTCGGCGCAAAGGCGCAGATATCCCCAGCCTCAAGCATGCCTGATTTTACGAAGCCCTCTGCCAGTGCCTGCGCCATGTTTCCCATTCCGATAAAACCTGATTTCATAATATCCGGATCTCCTCTTATTCTTAGAATTTCTGTCTTCTTTTCCTTCAAAAAAAGGGTATCAGCAATCTGCATCCGCCTTGCTGATACCCTCAAGCTGGACAGATAATCTTTCTGCCCAGGCTTCCGGCCGGTTTATCCCGCCATATACTGATATACGATCTGGGACAGGCTGACGATCTCTGACTGGGCCGCGCCAACACTGTTCAGGGCTGTGGAAGTGACCGTCAGCACATAGGCGTGTCCGTCCGGAAGAACAAGGACTGCCGCGTCATTCTCAGTATCGTCCAGCTCTCCGGTCTTGTTTGCCGTCACAACCTCCGACGGAACTCCGGCAGGGATCTTGTGGGTCCTTGTCTGCTGCCTCAGCAGGCTGAGCATCTTTTCAGAAGCCTCCGGAGAAACACAGGTGCCCTGATACACTCTCGCCAGGAAAACACCGCAGTCTCTGGCGGAAGTCAGATTATCCTGTACAAAGCTTTCATAATATCCCAGCTGACGTCCGAGGATGGTCATGGTATAGCCCTGCTCCTGAATAAAGGCATTGACCACCTCTTTCCCGGAATCGAAGGAGCCGTCGGGAGAAACCCTTCTTACCAGTTCATTGGTTGACTCGTTGTCGCTGACCGTGATCATGTCGAACAGGAGCTGATCAATGGAGCCATCCTCCTGAAGATTGCCCTTCTGGATCTGATCGAACACCGTACCCATGACGAAAAGCTTGATCAGACTGGCGGCACGTACAGAATGGTCGTTGATCTGGAAAAAGGTTCCGTTCGTCAGATCCTCTACATATACCGACCAGTCCCCCTGCCAGGACGCCAGCGTGTTTTCCACGACCTTCTTAAGATCCGGCATCCCCTCATTCAGGGCTTCACCGCTCTCCTCCACCGTATTGGCTGAGAACGCAGAGGTCTGTCCATTCCCGGAGGGTTTTTTCAGCATGCCGGTTTCCTCCGGAGATCCTTCTGCTGCTTCTTCGGGAGCCGGTTCCGCTCCTCCTTCTCCTGCCGCGGCCTTTGCCTCCTCCTGTTTCATCCGGTCCAGTGTCTCGATATCCAGCTCTTTTTCCGCGGCATCCGCAGCAGCCTCTGCCGCCGGGCCGGCCTCCGCCACCGTCTCCTGTACGGCTTCCGCCTCCGCGGGATTTTCCCGATTTTCTCCTTCCGCATAAACTCCCTGTGCCAGAAGCCCTGCTGCCAGTAAACATCCCGCGAAATACCCTCTGATCCTCTTTCTGGTTTCTTTCTTCATCTTTTGTCCACTCCTGTTCTTTTTTTCTTCTTCCCACTGGAAGCTGCTTAAAGGAAACCACTTCGCAATGCCCTTCTCAAGGCGGCAGGAAATACTCTCCTGTACGTTTCAGCAGGAAATTCTTTCCTGTACTTTTAACCGCGCGCCGCGAAGTATTTCCTTAATGACCCGCTTTCTCCTGCTCCAGCTGATTCATCAGCTTTCCAAGTTCTTCCTCAAACCGGAACTGTTCTTCGTCCATATATCCTACATGATAGACTCTGTCAATATCCTTATGATCAAAAAGGAAGATCTTTTCGGAGTCCTGATACCCTTCCGGGTAAAGACATCCGCAGTAATCATAAACCCTGCTCCTGTCATCGGGCTGCATCTGGGCAAAGCCCATGATCATGACCCTCTTCGTGCTTTCCTTCAGGAGCACCACACTGCCTGCCGGCAATATCTGACTGACCATATAAACCTCCTGTAAACTCCTCTCTCAGAAAGGGGTATTCCGAAAATTCCTTTCTAAAAACGGGTATTCCGAAAATTCCTTCAAAAAAGGGTGTCCTGAAAATATCTCACTGCTGCGGTTTCACAGGAAAAACCTTTGTCCACCAGTCCCAGAAGGACATCGCGCCTTTGCAGATCGATTTCACACCCTCGCTCACATCCAGCTCGAAGCCCAGATTGACTCCCACGCCAAGGGAAGCGCCGACATCGCAGCGGATTTTTCCGCCTTCGATCCCTACATCGGCGTGGGCGCCGATTCCGACGTTCACACCGGCCTTTACCGTCCCCTCGACTCCCAGAAGCTTTCCGGAAGCCTGTCCCTTTGCCTCCACGGCAACGGCTTCTGCGGAGGCGTTCGCAGAAAACCCTGGCGCGAATTTCCCGGTCTTATCCACAAACTCTGCCCTGGCCTTTACCTTCGCCTCTGCCCTGCCTACAGTTCCTTCTCCCTTTGCCGAAGCCGAGATATAATCGTTTCCGACCTGCCCGGAAGCTTTTACAGAGAGCGCGCAGACGCTGCCTCCGACGGTGGCTTTCACACAGGGAGCAAAAACCTTCTGATCATCCTTTCCGATCTGGTAAATCCCTGCCGTGAGCTCACCCTTCGCCTCAGCCTGCCCCACCTGGGCCTGAACCTTCCCATACTTGTTTTTCCAGGTTTTCTGCCAGAAGCTGTCGGCAGCAGACAGATCCTTCCCGATCTCATAAATGGAATTTCTGTCGCTGTAAGCAGCTCGTGCCCTGGTACTCCCTTTTGCACCGTTCCCGAAGGTGCCTTCATAAAGCTTCCTGTTGTATGCCCAGCTTCCTTCGCGAAGGATCGGGTCCCCATCAGATCCATTGTTTCCGGACGTGGAAAGGGCATCGGAAAGCCCGCCCAGAATCCCGGAAAATGCGGCTCCGGAGAGAATACTGCCTCCCAGGCCGGCTGTACGGAACGCTCCCGGATCTTCTGCTGCAGAAGCAGTAAATGTATTCTCCATAGAGAAAGAAAGGATGGTTTCCTCCGTGTTCTCATAAAGAGAAGCGAAGTCCTCCAGGGAATTCCCAAGAGCAGAGATCTTTCCGGACAGGCTGCGCATCCGTTCTGAGACGTTTCTTACGGCAGGAGAATACTCATTTTCACAACTTCCCGCCCCTGCCATACGGTCCGCTGTATCTGCAAGCTCTGCCGCCATACGGGAATATTTCTCCGCACTCTCAAGAAGAACTCCCTTCTGGACGCGAAGGCCTGCAGGCTTTACTGAAAAAACTGACATTCCTGTCCTCCTTATTAGTTCAGCGGCTTTCCGGGAGGACAGCACCTTGCACCGTCCTCACTCTTGACAATGCAGGCAGATCATCGGCGGCAGATCATTTCTGTCTGCCATTCCATATACTTTCGCTCACTTCTGTTCTCTATTATATTCAGTAGTGGCGGGAAATTCAACTGTAAAGTCCTCCTGTGGGATCAAGAAAACGCGGTCTATGGTATCACAGAACACACAGTAAAGTATTCTGTCGAAGCAAGGCGGTGGAAGGAAGCGATGCGGGCATCGCTGACTGACAACAACGCAGCCAGATTTGGATTTGGGCAAGTAGAATTCGGAAGTTATTTGTGAACAGTGCCTAAGGAACTGTCCATAAATAACCTTTACATCTGGCGCGTCTGAATCCGCCCAGGCTGCGTTGTCGTCATTCGTCGATGCCCGTCCTGAACAGAAAAACCGGGGCTGTAAAAAAGCACCCGTCCTTTCCATCCCGCTGCCGGAATGCCTGTATTTCAGGCATCCCTACAGACACGAGATGGTCAGGACAGGGCTTTTTTCACAGCCCCGGTTCATCGTCAGTGAATAATCTTCAGGATATCATTGTACATGATGAATACCATCAGCAGCAGAAGCAGAAGCAGCCCCGCAAAGTGAATGCTGCCTTCCAGTTCTCTGTTCCCGGGCTTTCTGCGTACCAGCTCTACAAGCAGGAAAATGAGGCGCCCGCCGTCCAGGGCAGGGATCGGCAGAAGATTCATCACTCCAAGGTTCGCAGAGATCAGAAGCGCGATATTGATCATGTTGACAAACAGGATCAGCCCGCCTTCTTTCCTGCTCTCCTCAAAGGTACTCCCGATTGCGTCCACAACGCCCACAGGTCCGCTGAGTTCCTTCACACCGATGCCCCCGGTAAAAAGCTCCTTCAGGCTCAGGATGGTAGAGCGGATCATGTACTTCACTTCCAGAAACGCACCCTTCAGGATGCCCGCGCCGGAAACCTTTTCGTAGCCCAGATTATAGGAAAAACCCGAGACCTGGTATTCATAGACAGCAGGAACGATCTCCGCCTCATACTCCAGCCCGTCCCGTTCATAGGTGATGGTGATGGGTTCATCCGTCAGAGGATGCTCGCTTACATACGCTTCATAATCATCACCGTTTTCGATCTTTACGCCATTGATCCCGGTGATGACATCTCCCGCCTTCACCCCCGCGTCCTCCAGAGGATAACCTTCGATCAGGGATTCGACCGTGACCGAATCCACAGAAGATCGGTTAAAGCCCAGAAGATACCTGGATCTGGTATCCGGCCGAAAGGTAATTTCCTTCTTTTCTCCGTCCCGGAGCACTTTCATATGGATCGTCTCATCGGCTGCAAGAGGATTCAGATAGGAATAGGCATACAGATCCTTCGCAAGATCCACATGATATCCCTGGTATTCCGTGATGATATCCCCGGCCATCAGGCCGGCTTCCTGGGCGGAAGACCCTTCCGTCACATCTGTCACACAGGCAGGATCTGTGCCCATCAGTCCGACCAGGATGAGTCCCAGGACAAAGGAAAGGATAAAGTTGAAGGCCGGTCCGGCAGCCACCACGCTGATTCTGCCGAGGACGGACGCCGAAAGAAAGCTTCCCGGCTGATCGTCCTCCGTATCCTCCCCCAGCATGGCACAGGAGCCGCCCAGAGGAAGCGCTTTCAGGGAATACCTGGTCTCCCCCTTCTGAAAGCTGAACAGCCTGGGCCCCATTCCCAGAGAAAACTCCGTCACCACGATATGATTGGCTTTTGCCAGAAGGAAATGCCCCAGCTCGTGAAAAAGAATTACCGCGCTGAATATGAGCAGAGCTATAACAATTTTCAATCTATCAACCTCTCTTCATAAGAAATTCCACCGTCTCCTTCTCTGTTTCCAGTATTCTGGAAAGAGAAGGATTTTCGGATATCCTGTGGTGATCCATAGCCTCGCGGATCATCTCATAGATCTCCAGGAAACCGATCTCCCTCTTCAGGAATTTTGCCACGGCATATTCATTCGCCGCATTGAACACGGTGGGCATGGTACCGCCGCAGCCGGCCGCCTCGATCGCCATGGGAAGGCCGAGGAAGGTCTCCATATCCGGCTTTTCAAAGGTAATCTGGCTGAGCGTCTCAAAATCCAGTCTCTCCCCGGGCAGATATCTTCTCTCCGGATAATACAGGGCATACTGGATGGGCAGCTTCATATCCGGAGTTCCCAGCTGCGCGAGGACTGCTCCGTCGTTGAACTCCACCATGGAATGGATGATGCTCTTTGGCTGTACCACCACCTGGATCCGGGAAAGATCCATATCGAAGAGCCATCTTGCCTCCATCACCTCCAGGCCTTTATTCACCAGGGTAGCGGAATCCACCGTAATCTTCTGTCCCATGACCCAGTTGGGATGCTTCAGGGTATCCTCCAGGGTTACAGAGAGCAGGTCTTCTCTCTTTCTTCCACGGAAGGGACCGCCGGATGCCGTGATCAGGAGCTTATGCACCGAACGTCTTTCTTCCCCGTGCAGCACCTGGAAAATGGCGCTGTGCTCGCTGTCAACCGGAAGGATCCGCACTCCTTTTTCCTTTGCCAGGGGCATGATCAGATGCCCTGCCGTTACCAGCGTTTCCTTGTTGGCAAGGGCGATGTCCTTCCCGGCCTCGATGGCCTCCAGGGTAGGACGGATCCCGATCATTCCCACCACGGCGGTGACAAGGATCTGTGATTCCTCCATCGCGGCCAGGCGAAGAAGACCATCCATACCGTAATCCACCTCAGTGCCGGTATCCTTTACCCGCTGCGCCAGATCCTTTGCGGCTTCCTCTTCCATCAGGACAGCCAGCCTGGGATGAAATTCCCGGATCTGTTCCTCCAGCCTGCCGATATTTCTTCCGGCGGAAAGTCCCACAACCTCGATATCTTTGTTCTGTCTCACCACCTCCAGGGTCTGTGTGCCGATGGAGCCGGTGGAACCCATGATCGCTATTTTTTTCATAATCCTGTCCTTTACAATGTCAGCAAAAGCTTTGCGAGAAAATAGATCACCGGCGCAGTGAAGATGATGCTGTCAAAGCGGTCCAGAATACCTCCGTGCCCCGGGATCAGTGTCCCGTAATCCTTGATCCCACGGTTTCTTTTAATCGCGGAAGCAGCCAGGTCTCCCACCATGGAAAGCAGAGCTCCGAAAAGGCAGATCAGTGCATACTCAAAGGGCTTTCCGCCGACGATCAGTCCATAGATGATTCCCAGGAGCGCGGAGCCTACCACGCCGCCCACGGCGCCTTCCATAGACTTCTTCGGACTCAGGACCGGAGCCATCTTATGCTTCCCGAAAAGCATTCCAGCGCAGTAGGCGCAGGTATCGCATCCCCAGGCACTGAAGAAGGTAAGCCAGACGATCTTGCTTCCTCCGGGAAGACTGCGGGAAAGCATCAGGAAGGAAAGCATCACAGCCACGTAGATCAGGCCGAAATAGGTGACCATCACCTGCTCGGCCTCGAAGACCGGATAGCAGAAGACATATACACCCATGAGGATGATCAGCGACAGGATCATAAAGGGGGCACCCAGCCTTTCAAAGCTGTTGTATGCCGCGATGTAATACAGTACCGCGCAGGCATAGCCTGCATATTCCAGGAAATTGAATTCTCCTGTGTGGATTCCCATGGCCTTGTAAAGCTCCTGCATTCCCGCCAGGGAAAGAGCAGCCAGGGTGACAAGGAGCACCCATCCTCCCAGCATAATGGTCACAAGGGCCAGAACAACCAGCACGATCCCGCTCAGCAATCTGGTTTTAAACATAGTATTATCCCTTCTCTTTTACTCCGCCGTATCTGCGTTCTCTGTTTCCGAACCAGTCTACAGCTTTTTTCAGCTCTGCCATGTCAAAATCCGGCCAGGCCACATCTGTAAAATAAAACTCTGCATAGGCCATCTGCCACATGAGAAAATTGGAAAGTCTCTGCTCCCCGCTGGTGCGGATCATCAGATCCGGGTCCGGAACGCCTCTGGTATCAAGGTAATCCGAAAACAGCTCTTCATCCAGCTCACCGGGAAGCCTCTTTCCGTCCTTTACATCCTCAGCGAAGCCCCGGATGGCGCGGAGCATCTCGTCTCTGCTGCCATAGTTCAGAGCCAGCTGGAAATAGAGAGTTTTAAAACCGCGGGAAAACTCCTCCAGATCCCGGATGATTTTCTGCATATCTTCATCGAAGGCCGAAATATCCCCGATGACGCTGACACGCATGTCGTTTCTCTCGGCGATCTTTTTGCACCTGCGAAGATAATTCCGGAAGAGCTTCATGAGCCACTCTACTTCATGGCGCGATCTTTTCCAGTTTTCTGTAGAAAACGCGTACACCGTAAGATACGGAATTCCCAGCTCCTTCACATCGTCGCACAGGGACTCCAGGTTCGTACAGCCCTTCAGGTGTCCAAACGTCCGGGGCAGCCCTTTTGCCTTCGCCCATCTTCCATTTCCGTCCAGAATGACGGCTACATGCCGCGGTATCCTGTTTTCTTCCATTCAGACGATTCCCCCCTTCTGAAAATACGACAGATACTGCAACAAGGCTGCCACATGTGCATTTCAATGTGACAGCCCTGGAATATTTTTATACGGTAAGGATTTCCTTTGATTTTTTCTCTACTGTTTCATCTGCCAGCTTGATATACTTATCCGTCATTTTCTGAACTTCGTCTTCCAGGTCCTTGATCTCGTCCTCGGAAACATCCTGCTTGGAAAGCTTCTTGAAGGCATCGTTGGCGTCACGGCGGATATTGCGGACTGCTACCTTGGCTCCTTCGCCCTTCTTCCTGACATCCTTCACCAGCTCCTTACGGCGCTCTTCGGTAAGCTCGGGGAATACAAGACGGATGATCTTGCCATCATTGCTGGGATTCAGTCCAAGGTCTGAAGCGAGGATAGCTTTCTCGATCTTTTTGATCAGGCTGGACTCCCAGGGCTGGATCTGGATCATTCTGGCTTCCGGAACAGTTACATTGGCTACCTGCTGGATGGGAGTCGGCGTTCCATAATAGTCCACGGAAAGCTTGTCCAGGATATGAGGATTCGCGCGTCCCGCACGGATGGTCTGCAGCTCTGCTTCGAAGCCGCTCAGGGTTTTCTGCATTTTCTCTTCATACTTTTTTGTTCTTTCGTCCATAAGACTTCTCCCTCTTCTTCATTCATCACATCATCCCGGAATACGGGAATGACCAGATTCTATGTGATCCCGCACTTTTACGGGGGATCAGCTGTGGTTCTCCAGATGCTCCCCTTCTGCCGGGGACCGCATGCGCTGCTCCATTTTTTACCGGGGATCAGCTGTTCTTCACGGTGACCCTTGTCCCGGAGAATTTGCCGTGGACTGCGTTGATAATGCTGTTCTCCTCATCCAGAGCAAACACCAGCATCGGCATCTTCTGCTCCAGACACATGATAGAGGCGGTAAGATCCATTGCAGCGAGCTTCTTGTCCACCACTTCATCGATTGTGATCTCATCATATTTTACCGCGTCCGGATTCAGCCTGGGATCGCTGTCATAGATCCCGTCGATGGCTTTCGCCACCAGGATGGTATCCGCTTCGATCTCCAGGGCTCTCAGAACGGTAGCTGTATCGGTAGAAAAATAGGGATGGCCGGTACCGCCTGCAAAGAAAAGGACCTTGCCTTCGGAGAAGGCCTCCATCACCGCGTCTTTTGAAAAGAGGGAGGTGAGTCCTCCGCAGATAAAGGGCGTGAAAACTTCGGTGGACAGCCCGACATACCGGCAGATTTCTGAAACATAGATACAGTTCATGACCGTGGCCAGCATACCGATCTGATCCGCCTTGCAGCGGTCCATGGTATCCGAACTGGTACGGCCTCTCCAGTAATTGCCGCCCCCGATGACGATACCCACCTGAAGGCCTTCGTCCACCAGAGCCCTGATCTGCCGGCAGACAGAAATTACCTTCTCTTCATCATATTTTCCCTGTTTCCCCTCACCTGAACAGGCCAGGGCTTCCCCACTAAGCTTTAATAATACTCTCTTCAACTTGCGCCTCCTTTGCTCTCCGCTTCCCGGCAGCAAAACCTGATTTATACCATCTGCGGCGGAACCTTGCCATATTTCAACTGACCATATTCCGGCTGACCATATTTCACTATACCATGTTCCGCCTTACCATATTCCCATGACGGTTTCATTGCCATTCTCGTCTACATAGGTCGATACCGTAAATGTGGCATAGTTGTGGTAACCGGTGTTTCCCGTCTCCGGTTCATCCGCATATTCACTGCTCTGCGGATCCCCCATGGCGGCAATCAGCGCGTCCAGAGACTGTCCGATATAGGACCTTGCCTCCTCGGAGCTTTCATCCACCATAGGCTCCTCATATTCTGTATTTGTTTCTGTTTCCTCCTGCTCGTGCTGCTCCTCCTGATGTTCCTCCTCTGCGGGCTGCTCTGCCTGCTGCGTCTCCGAACCGGCAGCGGCAGATTCTGAGGAATCCGTCTGTGCTTCTTCCTCCCCCTCCTGCTGACTCTCATTCATTCCCAGACGTTCTTTGACCTCCTCCAGCGTAGACTGTTCCGACCCGTTGGAGCTGAGAGTATATCTTGCATAAGGGATGCCGTCTGCTCCGGTTCCATCCATACACAGCCGCAGTTCCTTCATGGCAGACAGCGGAAGCTTCCGGAAGAAGCAGTCGCTTCTGGTATCTGTATAGCTTACCCGGATATCGTAGACCGGCATGGTACCATTATCCGGGGCTTCATCCTTGTTGAAATAATACAGGGCTTTTTCCTGGTTTTTCATGGTAAAGGAACGCTGTACCAGATCCTCTCCCCATTCATCGCTGGGCCCGTCTGCGGCGACTCTTACATAAAATTCCCCGATCTCTCCTCCCGTCTGGTTTGTAATGGGAAGGCGGAAGGCTGTGGGCGTTTTTGTTCCCATGATCTTGCTGATATCGGAATACTCGTCCTTTACGGCCTTTTCCATATCCACCAGCTCGCCGGGAGTAGGCGTCGGGAGTACTGCGGGTTCCGCATTAACAAGCTCTGGTTCGGCATCGGAGGCAGCCTGAGCCTGCTGCTCTGATACCTCTGCCGGAGTTTTCTGCTTTTTTCCGCAGCCTGCGGATACAAGCGCCAGCAATACCAGGCTCCCTGCCAGGATGACTCTCTTTTTCTTCATTGCATTGTCCCTCCGTAAAAAAGAGTCCTCTTCGAGAAACCCCTTTTGAATATTATTACAGAGATGGTCAGGCTTGTCAACCAACACCCTGAAATTTCACCTTAAAGTCCCTCTCCGTTTCTCTCCTCTGATCCTTTTCCGCGATATCCTGCCGTTTATCGTAAAGCTTTTTCCCTCTGGCAACACCAATCTCCACCTTTACCAGACTGTCCTTAAAATAAACCCGAAGAGGCACCAGTGTGACGCCCTTTTCCCTGACCAGGGCTTCCAGTTTATTGATCTCGTACCGGTGAAGCAGCAGTTTTCTTACCCGAAGAGGATCCTTGTTGAAGATGTTCCCCTTCTCATAAGGACTGATATGCATCCCGTAGATCAGGACCTCCTTTTTTTCCACACGGACAAAGGCTTCCTTGATGCTGCATTTCCCCATGCGGAGCGACTTGACCTCAGTCCCGGCCAGGGCAATCCCTGCTTCATATTCGGACTCTATAAAATAGTCGTGATATGCTTTTTTGTTGTTGGCAATCAGGTTCATTCCCTTTTTCTTTGCCATAATCGTCCCCCTGAAAGTGAAAAACACCCTTGTAGGATACAAGAGTGTTTCTGTTTCATTCTGATAACATCAGCCGATAATGTTCAGTACAACTGCAAGGATGAAGAAAACAATCAACATCACCCGGGTAGCTTTTACAAGCCCGCCCTCCATGGAGCGGCCTTTGTTTTTGCCCCAGTAGGAATCTGCAGCTCCTGCGATCGTACCAAGACCTTGTGATTTACCCTCCTGCATCAGCACAACAACTGTCAGAACGATACAATCTATCACAAAGAGAATTGACAGAATTACATTTAAAACTCCCACGTAGTTACACCTCCTAATCAACTGGAAACCATTGTATCATAGGCATTTTCGGATTTCAACTGTTTTCTTTATTCTTTGCACTTTTTTTGCTGCAGTTCACGGTCTCCCTTTTCTCCAGCGATTGGTTATGCTTCCGTGCTTTCGATCACGCCGCCGCCCAGGACCTCGTCCCCGTTGTAGAGAACCACAGCCTGCCCTTTTGTAATAGCCCGCTGCGGTTCGTCAAAGCGGACATGGAGCTTTCCGTCCTCTGTCTGCCAGGCCAGGGCAGGCTGTTCGACATGCTTGTACCGTATTTTCGCGCTTACCCGTACGGGCTCCTTCAGACTGTCGCAGGAAATCAGGTTTACCTCCCCTGCCGTAAGGTTCCGTGAAAAGAGCTCCTCATTGCTTCCAAGAACTACCTGGTTCGTATCCGGACAGATCTGCAGCACATAAATATGGGATTTTGCCGGCAGGCGGAGACCTCTTCGCTGGCCGATCGTATAGTGGGTAATCCCTTCGTGCTGCCCCAGAATGTTCCCATTCTTATCCACAAAGTTTCCCGGAACCGGCCTGTCCCCGGAAAACCTCTCGATAAAGGCAGTATAATCCCCATCCGGCACAAAACAGATATCCTGGCTGTCCCGCTTCCTGGCGTTCACAAATCCGTTCTGCCGCGCGATTTCCCTTACCTCCTCCTTTTTCAGCTCTCCAAGAGGAAATTTCACATGGGAAAGCTGTTCCTGGGTCAGAGTATACAGGACATAAGACTGGTCCTTGGCGGGATCCAGGGCTTTTTTCAGATAGTACCTTCCCCTCTTTTCGTCAAACCCTGTTCTTGCATAATGACCGGTTACAATATAGTCCCTTCCGGTCTCCTTCATCCTGTGAAGAAGCTGGTCAAATTTCAGGTATCTGTTGCAGTCGATGCAGGGATTCGGCGTCCAGCCCTTTTTGTAGCTTTCCACGAACCTCTCCATCACTTCCTTCCGGAATCTTTCTGTAAAGTTGAAGACATAAAAGGGAATACCTGTTTTAAAGCAGACTCTCCTTGCGTCCTCGATATCATCCACGGAACAGCAGGTCTTTTCCCGGGAGATTCCTGCGTCCTCATTCTGGAAGAGCTTCATGGTGGCTCCGATACAATCGTCCCCGCTTTCTCTGGTAAGCAGAGCTGCAACCGAGCTGTCGACCCCTCCGCTCATGGCGATGATAGCCTTTTTCATTTTCTGTACCCCATTTCTGTTCCTGATCCTGCTGTTTTGCCTTCATCATAATTCTCAGGTTAAATTCTGTCAATGCCTGCTGACATTTTGCTTGATTTTCTATTTTTTCTCCATTATCATATAATCAGAAGTCATTTCAGATTTCATGGATCATTCTGCTGAATTTTTTCATAGTCTGCAATTCCTTACTATGTAAATGATTTTGCTGTTTACTGTCGGACAAAAAGCCAGGCAGTCCGGGACAGTTATTCCTATCTCAATCCTTACAAAGAAAGGACAACCTATATGCATCCAAAATCTTCCCGTCGAGGCCGGACTCTTTTAGTATTATCAGGATTCATTGTATTTGCGGCTATTCTTATCTTTCTGTTTCATAAACTGAATAACAAGATCAATAGCCTGCATAACGCAGTGGTGTCTCTGGAGGGATATCTGGACAAGTCGATTGAGGATATGCACAAAGAAAATGCCGCCGCGCATTCCAGGCTTTCTGTCGTACCGGATCTTTCCTCCCACGGAAACGGCTGGAAGATCACCCAGTTCGGCGATGTGGAGGGACTGCAGGAAATGTGCTATACCATCTCCACGGATACCGGCCTTGCCATAATAGACGGCGGCTGGGATTACGAGGTGGACCGGCTCCGCCGCATCATCGCCAGCTACGGCAACAGTGTGGACGCCTGGATCATTACCCATCCTCATAATGACCATATTACCGCTTTCCTCGAGATCTATAAGGATCCTCAGGGCATTGCCATCCATCATGTCTATACTCCCCAGATGCCGGAGCTGTCGGTACTGGAGAGCAACGCCGGCTGGGATGATTATTCGCTGCTGGAGGAACTCCTCTCTCTTCAGATTCCGCAGCTGGAATACCTTTATACCGGAGACGAACGGAATATCCTGGGTCTGAAAATGAAAGTACTCAGCGCCTGCAGTGAGGAGATCGACAGTATCTCCAACGATCTGATGAATGACGGCTCCATGGTCTTCAAATTGTCCGGTGAAAAGAATTCCATTCTTTTCTGCTCCGATGCAGGCAGTGCCAACGGGAACGAGGAGCTTTCCAGAAAAATCATCTCCGAATTCAAAAAGGATCTGAAAAGTGATTATCTGCAGATTTCCCATCATGGCTTTGGCGGACTCTCAGACGAGTTTAACGACCTGGTAGATGCAAGAGGCGTCTTTTTCGATTCTCCTGCCTGGCATCTGACAAGCACCGGAAAGATCAGTTCAAAAGAAAATGACCTGAGAATGCAGAAGCAGGGACGTATCGTCTACAGCTTCTTTACCGTTCCAAACCAGATTCTTTTACAGTAAGGACCGCTCATCTCAGGGTACACTTCGATGACCGTTCGCCGCCAGGTGTGCGCCGTGCAGATACGACACACACCTGGCGGCTTTCTCTTCCGCGAAAAAACCGGACAGGAGTGAATTTCCTGCCCGGTTTTTTTGCTCTTTCAGGATTTATGGTTTTTATCTTTTTTCGATCATATCCGTGAAAAGCCAGGGAATGGTATATTCCTGTCCTGCAGCCGAAGTATAGGTGAAGGTTCCGAAGCCTCTTCCATAAATGTTGATGATATCGCCCTCCTCCAGTGAATCGACGGCTCCTTCCTTAAAGGTCAGGAAAACTACCTTACTGTTGTCGGAATTGACTGCCATGCGGATACATCCGTTCTTTCCATCTGACGGCATGGCTGCCTGCAGCACCTTTCCTTCAAACTGTGCCTTTGTGGTATAATAATTCTGCGGAATTTCCGCAAGCCTTTCATAACGAAGCCATGTTTCATAATAGGCCGGAGGCGCTGGCAGGACCCTAAGATCCGTGATCTTTCCATCGGCAGCCAGAGCCTGTACTACCTCTTCTGTGACATGCCCGCCTGCAGTGAATCCTTTTGACGCCGCATAGGCGTCGATCGCCGCACCTGAAGCTTCATCCAATCTCCCTGTGTTCGGGCAGCTGAAGCCGGAATCCGCAAGGGCTTTCTGTACGATACCAATGGATATGGAATCTGTATAGAAGATTTCACTGTCTGAAAGCCTCTCGCCGGAGATATCCGCAAACTGGCCGGGATCGACTTCCAGACGCAGCTGATGATTCTTCTCTGTCAGCTCCTCCACAGATGCAGAAAGCGTATCGACCTGTCCGGACAGACTGTCCTTTTCCGTATTTAACGCCGCAACCTGTTTTCCAAGTTCCGCGATCTTTTCCTCTGCCTGGACCTTTTCTTCCTCCAGAGAAGTTTTTTCACTTTCCAGAGTGCTGTTCTTTTCTTCCAGACCGGCTTTTTCGGTCTCCAGAGAAGTTCTGGCCTTTTCCAGAGCAGCTTTCTCCCCCTCCAGAGTTTTCTTTTCTTTTCCAAGGCTTGCCTTTTCTTCTGTCAGGGTCCTGTTATTTTCCTCAAGACCTTCTTTCTCTTTCTGCAGAGCTGCCTTTTCTTCCTCCAGGGTCCTGTTATTTTCCTCAAGCCCCTCTTTTTCCTCCAGCAGAGCTGCCTTTTCTTTGGAGGATGTGACAGCCTCTTTCAGGGCTTCGCCGTAGAATTTATCATATTCCGTGCAGCTGTAGCTGACGCCGTTGAACTCGTTCGCACCCGCCTCAGTGCAGGCGGCGATCAGGGTGCCGGC
>JAFOJB010000004.1 GCA_017420455.1 Blautia sp. | reverse complement strand
GGTGCCGGAATCATGAAACTATCCGGCTTCGGTGCATGGAAGGATCGGGACAGAGTATATGAAAATTGCCATGATCTGCTTCAGCCTGACGGGATATGCCGCCGGGCTGAAGCTGAAGAATTCGTTTGAGGAGCAGGGAGAGGATGTCTCTATGGAAGGGAAAAGCCGGTATCTGGAGGATTCTTTTCCAGGCTCCGCCAGAGAGTGGGCGGAGCTTCATTTTCATAGCAGCGACGCGCTGATCTTTATCGGAGCCTGCGGGATTGCAGTACGCCCGATAGCCCACCTGATCGCCGGAAAGACGAAGGATCCTGCGGTGCTGGTGGTGGACGAGTGTGGAAAATTCGCAATTTCCCTGCTTTCCGGCCACCTGGGAGGCGCCAACAGTCTGGCGCTGCGCGCCGCAGAGATTCTGGGGGCAGAACCGGTGGTCACCACAGCCACGGACCTGCATTCCCGCTTTGCGGTGGATGTCTTTTCCAGGGAGAACGGCTGCGCCATCTTCCGGATGAAGGCGGCAAAGGAGGTCTCCGCCGCGGTTCTTGCGGGAGAAAAAGTGGGCTTCTACAGTGAATTTCCCATACCAGCCCCCCTGCCGGAAGGGCTTACGTACTACGCCTCTTTGGACTGCAGCTCTGAAGACCGCCCGAGGGTCGGGGTTGCCCTTACCATCCACAAGGGGTGTCTGCCGTTTCCGGAGACCGTACAGGTGGTCCCGCCGGCAGTCGCGCTCGGTGTGGGCTGCAAAAAGGGAAAGGACCCGGAGATCGTAAAAAGGGAAGTGGCTGAACGCCTGGCAGAGCAGGATATTTTTCCCGAAGCAGTCTGCAGCATCGCCAGCATCGATCTGAAAAAAGAGGAGCCGGCCCTTCTTGGGCTGGCCCGGGAATACGGCGTGGAATTTCTGACCTATACTGCACAGGAGCTGCTTTCCTGCCCGGGGGAATTTACGCCGTCCGCCTTTGTAAAGAATATCACAGGGGTGGACAACGTATGCGAACGGAGCGCCGTGCTTTCCTCCGGCGGGAAGCTCCTGTTCCCCAAAAAAGGAGCAGAAGGCGTCACCACAGCCGCAGCTCTGAAGCCCTTTATCCCGGCTTTCGGACATTACAGGGACTGTGAAAAAACCTGTCCTGACAGCCGTGCGTCTGTCGGAATGACAGAAAAACAGGGACTGTGAAGAAGGATCCGGCAGGATGCGCACGGATTTTCTTTGGAAACACGCTGTCAGAGAAGCGCAGATCCGGTGCAGAAAGCACGTTTCGGTGAATGCTGCTTTTGCCCCGGATTCTACCAGGGCTTTCCGGTGCAATCTGGTACATTTCAGCCAGGGGCCTGATGTGCCAGGGACCTGATGTGCCAGGGGTGCTGGTGTGCCAGGGAAAAAAGAACGTCAGCGGAATGCTGTCCTTCTGCACCGGAATCATCTACAGAAAGCGAGGAGTATCATCTTGAGCAGAATATATGTTGTCGGGATCGGACCCGGCTCTTTTGACCATATGACAGGCGAGGCCGTAAAGGCCCTGCAGGACAGCGATGTGATCATCGGATACACCGTCTATGTGGATCTGGTGAAGGAGCATTTCGCGGACAAAGAATTTCTCACAACACCAATGACAAAGGAGGTTGACCGCTGTAAGCTGGCCTTCGAACAGGCTCAGGCCGGAAAGACCGTATCCATGATCTGCAGCGGAGACGCGGGAGTGTACGGTATGGCAGGTCTGATGTACGAGATCGGGATCGAATATCCGGATACGGAGCTGGTCATTGTCGCCGGCGTGACGGCCGCCACAGGCGGCGCCGCTGTGCTTGGCGCTCCGCTGATCCACGATTTCTGTCTGATCAGCCTGAGCGACCTTCTGACCCCCTGGGAGAAGATCGAAAAACGTCTCCTCATGGCGTCTGACGCGGATTTCGTCATCGTCCTTTACAATCCCTCCAGCCATAAGCGGGCAGATTATCTTCAGAAAGCCTGCGACCTGATGCTGCGGTACAAATCTCCGGAGACGGTCTGCGGGATCGTCTCCCAGATCGCGAGAGAGGGCGAGTCGTATCAGGTGATGACGCTGCAGGAGCTTCGGGACACCAGAGTCGATATGTTTACCACCGTATTCATCGGGAATTCCCAGACAAAGGAAATCAACGGGAAAATGGTCACGCCCAGAGGCTACAGAGGAGTCTGAAGAGAACGACCGTTACAGCACCCGGCCGGCAAGGCCGCGGGCTGCAGCGGACAACCTGTTCTTACTTTGGAGGAATATATGAACAGTGCAATCATATTTGCGGGCACCACGGAAGGATATGAGGTATGCAGGTTTCTGCAGGAAAACCGGATTCCCTCCCTTGCCTGCGTAGCCACGGAGTACGGAAAAAGATCCCTTCAGGAGAACGAATATCTCCGGGTTTCGGCCGGCCGTCTGGACGCGGACCAGATGAAGGAGCTGTTCCTTCGGGAAAAGCCTGCCGTCGTCGTGGACGCCACCCATCCCTACGCGGCGGTGGTGACGGGAAATATCAGGACGGCCTGTGAACAGGCGGGTCTTCCCTATCTTCGGGTCCTTCGGCCAAAAGACGAAACCGTCCCTTCGGCGGTATATGTGCCGGATGTCGATGCGGCGGCAGAGTATCTTTCCGGGACGGAAGGCAATATTCTTCTTACCACCGGCAGCAAGGAGCTGAAAAGCTTTACCCGGATCCCGGATTATAAGGAGCGTCTCTATGCCAGAGTACTGTCCCTTCCCAACGTGATGGACGAATGCAGAAGCCTTGGGTTCGAGGGAAAGCACCTGATCGGGATGCAGGGCCCCTTCTCGCGGGAGATGAACGAGGCGACCCTGAGACAGTATCAGTGTAAATATCTGGTGACCAAGGATACCGGAACCGCGGGCGGAATGGAGGAAAAAACCGATGCGGCCATGGCCTGCGGCGCGGTTTGTGTGATCATCGGGCGCCCCATGCAGGAAGAGGAAGGGGTTTCGGTCCCGGAAAGCCGCAGGAAACTGGCGGAAATCTTCGGCCTGAAGCTGCCGGAGCCGCAGGTCACGCTTCTTGGCATCGGTATGGATGGAAAGAACACCCTTACCCAGGAGGCAAAGGATGCCCTTTCCTCGGCAGAGCTGATCATCGGCGCCAGGCGGATGGTGGATTCGGTCATACGAAACGGCCAGAGCGCCTTTTACGAATATGACAGTGAAAGGATCGCTGCGTATATCCGCGAACATCCGGAATACAGAAGCATCGTAGTTGCCCTTTCGGGGGATGTTGGGTTTTACAGCGGCGCAAAAAAGCTTCTGGACCTTCTTGGCGGAACGCCCCGGATGATCTGCGGAATCTCTTCGGTGAATTATTTCTTCGCCAGGATCCGGCTTTCCTGGGACGACGCCTGTATTGTCAGCGCCCACGGGCGCAGCTGCAATCTTGTCTCCCTGATCCGGACCCATAAAAAGGTCTTTGCCATCCTTGGGACTCGCGACGGCGTTTCCCGGCTTGCCTCCTCCCTCACCGGCTTCGGGATGGGGGATGTAATGCTGTATGTGGGCGAAAACCTGTCCTATGAAAACGAAAAATGCTTCGCGGAAAGAGCTTCGCAGCTGTGCGATTACCAGGGAGACCCGCTCTGCGTGGTCGTCGCGGTAAACGAAGCGGCGATTCCGAAAACCGCCACCCATGGCCTTCCGGATGAAGCGTTCCTCCGGGGAAAAGCCCCCATGACGAAGGAGGAGGTGCGGTGCGTCTCCCTTGCAAAGCTCCGGCTTCAGGAGGACTCGGTCTGCTATGACGTCGGCGCGGGCACGGGCTCCGTCTCCATAGAAATGGCCCTCCGGGCCAGTGAAGGAAAGGTCTACGCCATTGAGAAAAAGGAGGACGCCCTTTCCCTTCTGCAGGAAAACAGGCTCCGGTTTGCCGCGGACAATCTGGAAATCGTTCCGGGAACCGCACCGGAGGCCATGGAAGCCCTTCCTGCCCCGACCCACGCTTTTATCGGCGGCTCCTCCGGAAACATGAAAGCAATTCTTTCACTCCTGCTCCAGAAAAATCCCCGTGTGAGGGTCGTCGTCAACTGTATCACGCTGGAAACGGTCACGGAAACACTTTCGGCCCTGAAAGAGCTGCCGGTCGCGGATACCGATATCGTCCAGCTCAGTGCTGCAAGAGCGAAGACCATCGCCGGCTATCACATGATGATGGGAGAAAATCCGATCTATATCATCACCTTTGCAGGTAATTCGGAAGGAAATATTGCAGGTAATTCAGAAGGTAATTCAGAAAGTAATTCAGAAAGTAATTCAGAAGGAAATATTGAAGGATATTCTGGAGGAAAGCCAGGCGCGTGTCCGACAGCTTCCGTGCCGGAGGGGAGGTCTGTATGATCAGGATTCCCAGGTTCCTGCTTGCGGCCGGCGCGAGCGGG
>JAFOJB010000450.1 GCA_017420455.1 Blautia sp. | reverse complement strand
TAACGGCTGGTGGTACGCTTCAGCCATTCTGGAAATTACTGCAGCATCCTGCACCCATATGCTGTGCTGACGTCAGCTGCCCAGTCCGGACCGGGACTTTGGAAGCTTTGTTCAGCCATTATTACGCAGATAGTTGCAGATAAATTCAAGTGCATCGTAAAGAGGCTGCGTGTGCTCAGGAGTATAAGCCAGATCTGTCGACTGGACAAAGGCCATGTCATCCATAAGATCATCCAGATGCTCTACAGTAAAATAATCTTCCGGGTAATTCCAGTACTTGATAACAGTCTGCTTCGCTTCTTCAAAGGTCATGCCACCGCTGACTTTTCCAAGTTCTTCCAGGCTCATTTTTTCGAGTTCGCTCATCTTCTCTTCCTCCTGTATGAAAGGTATGTTTTATTTACAGACATATCATATCACATGTTCTGTCACAAAAACAGCATACAATGAAAAACCTGCTCACTCCAGCTCCTGTATTTTAGCGAGCAGCGCCTTGCTCCGGTCTTCATAAAGAAGGTTCCGGTTATAGCGGTAGTATCGCTCACAGTCATAGGTTTCCAGAAAATGCAGGCTGTAGGGACTGGCGTTCAGTTCGGTCAGGAACATCACGATTTCCTGGCCGGTGCCAAAGACAGCCTCCAGAAAATCGAAAGCATATTCAAGGTTTGCGGCAGCGGTTTCATAGGCCTGGTCGTATTGCGCTTTTTCTTCGGAAAACAGGTTTTTCACCACGGAAAATGCCTCTTCTCCCTGCAGATGACTGCCGGAGATTTCTTTTATGGCAGTCTCCAGAAAGTCCTCTGTCTGGCGGAAGCTTTCCTTCTGCTGACGGGTGAGCAGCTCTGCCCTCTGCTTTTGGGCGTGCTCTTCTTTGACCTGCTGCAGAAGCAGCTCCAGGACTGCCGCTCCTGAAGATCTTTCAGCTTCCGGCAGCGGTACTGTCCCGGGCTGTATTTTCCCTTCCGGCAGCGGTACTGCCCCGGGCTGCAGTCTTTCATCCGGCAGCATTTCCACTTTAGCCTGGGAAAGCAGCGGGTGCAGCATTTTCAGGTAGCTTTCCATGGCGCAGCAGCTTCGGAAGCCTGTTCCGCATCTCCCCAGCAGGAGTCCCAGAAGGCTCAGCCTCTCATCGAAGGAGGCGTGGGCAGCTTTTTTCACAAGGATGTCCGGGATATTCCCCTTAAAGATCTCATCGATCTGATAATCCGTACGATACCTGTAAAACAGCTCCAGATAATTCGCAAAGTCTTTGGCGATTTCCGGATACTGGATGTACTGAACGACAACCTGGGCGTCTACAGGCTTTTCCAGATCTTCGTAGACCTGGATCAGACGGGAAAGATCCTCCCAGCCTCTGGGAGTGGCAAAAAACATCCCGTCCACGGTTGTTTCCATCCGGTAAAAATGCAGGGGTTTCGTATTCAGATAGGAGATTACCGCGGGATGGACATTGGCCTGGAAGGCATATTCCTTCCAGGCGTCAAAATCCGGTTCCACCTCTATTTTTTTCACGCGGTCCATGGTGACGACATCGAATTCCCGGACGGATTTGTTGTATTCGGGAGGGTTCCCTGCTGCGACGATGATCCATCCGGGAGGGATCAGATGGTTGCCGAAGGACTTGTACTGCAGGAGCTGGAGCATGGCCGGGGCAAGGGTCTCGGACACACAGTTGATCTCGTCGATGAACAGGATGCCTTCCTTCAGTCCGGTCTTTTCCATCTTATTATAGATAGAGGCTACGATCTCACTCATGGTATATTCCGTCACGGTATACTCTTTCCCTCCGAAGGACTGCTTCGAGACAAAGGGCAGGCCGATGGCGCTCTGCCTGGTGTGGTGCGTGATGGTATAGGACAGGAGCGCGATCCTGCATCTGGACGCGATCTGTTCCATGATCTGCGTTTTTCCGATACCCGGAGCACCCAGAAGCAGGATCGGCCGCTGGTGGATCACAGGAATCCGATATTCTCCATAAGCGTCCCTGGAAAGATACGCTTCGATCGAGTCAATAATTTCTTCTTTTGCGCGTTTGATATTCATTGATTTTAAGATTCTCCCTGTTTTCGGCAGATTCCATGGAGGAAGACCAGATCCCCCCCGGCCTGCCGGCGGGGATCTGACTCCGGAATCTGCCTGACCAAATGCATTTCTGACGATGCTGATGTCAGTTTTTATATCTGTGATCAGAGTTTACTGCCAATGGTATTTTTTGCCGCGGGATCTGCCGCCGGCTGTTCCATTCTTCCGGTTCCAGGACGATCCGGATGGCCCATGGCGGGACATCGACATCCTGGTAATTTTCCTTCAAAAAAACAAAAGCGGTGTCATAGAGCGGCTTTCGGACCGGATAAATGCCATAACCATCCGTAAAATAGATGAGGCCCCGCAGTCTGTGGAAAGCGCCTTTTGCCTGCAGCGCGTTCACATAGGCAAAGGCGGGCCGGAAATCCGTGCCGCCCTGGCCGATGACAGTGAAATTTTCCATATATGTCTTCAGATCCGTCCGACTGGTGATCAGGGCGTCATCCCGGACCTGTTCATCACACTGCAGCAGGCGGATCTGTATTTTTCTTGCATAGGTTTCCTTCTCTGTCAGGATCGTAAAGGTTTCTTCCAGGAAACGCTTCACCAGCTCGCCGCTGCAGGACATGGAGGTATCGATCACGATGACGAAATCCTCGATCCTGTAGACCTCCTTTGTCTCCAATGGTTCGATCAGAGGCATATTTCCATAGGTCTGAAAGCCATAGTTGTAGAAGACATAGTCGAAGGAATCCGGATCCACCAGCATTTCCTCCCGCAGGACGGCGAATTTGCGCAGAAAGGCGCGGTAGTCATATCTTCTCCGGTTTTCTACCGCAAGATGATCGTAGAGCTCCTTCGAATCCGAGGAAGCTTCACTGGAAAAGGTTTCCATGACGGTCTGCATTTTACTGCGGAGATCTTCCCATTTCCGGCGAAGCTGCTCCTTTCGGGGGCGGGAACAGGAATCTTCCCAGAGGCGGTGGTCGTCGACGGTAAATTCGCCTTGCAGAGCCGTAAGGGACAGATCCGGATTCTGGAGAAGCACCTCCTCCAGGTGATGGTAAACACCCTGGGCAGTGATGACCTTCAGGATCTTTTTCAGCTCCTGATAGGTCTGAAGCCTCAGGGAGGATTTCCGTTTATGCAGGCAGGGAAGATACAGCTCATCCAGCAGATATTCTGCCGTGATATCGCAGGCCAGATTCCACCGTATAACCTCCGGACGGGGGTTTGCGCCTTCCGCCTGCGCTTCCTGCGGATCATCTGTTACGCTCTCCGGCTTCTGGAATATATGCAGAAAGAGGCAGTGCATCAGGATGTGCATATAGGTACGGTTGACCAGACGCCTGTCCGACTTGAACAGAGTGATCAGGCTGTCAGGAGAAAAAAACAATGCCTGTCCATCTGTTCCGGCAGGGTGCAGGGCATTGTCCGGAACATAGATCAGCCCGGAAAGGGCTGCGTCAAAGAAGCGGAGATTCAGGTAAAGCTCATTCCGGGAGTTTTCCATAATCTCTTTGCACAGATCCTCCTTCTCCGCCCGTTTTTCTTTTTGCCTGTATACTGCGTTTTTGGATATTGCCATAGAGGAAAGTCTCCTGTTCTAAGCCTGCAGTTCACGGCCTCATCGGCTGAGGACTGCATGTGTTTTCAAGGAGTCTGGCGTCCTGACAGACTGCAGCGTTCAAAGATCAAAATCCGGACGTGCGATCCTGGGTCCCTGGTGATGAAGATTCATCAGAAATCCCGTCATAGCCCGGTCGTCAAGGCGCCTCCAGTACTCCAGAGCATGCTGGAAATGTTCCTTCAGGTAGGTCTCATAGACCGATCTGGAGGAAGAGGAAAGAAGAAAGGGGTAACGGAGCCGGCAGCAGGCAAGACGGATCAGAAAATCTTCGCTTTCCTGACCGAGAGCATTGGCAAACCTTCTGTCGTATTCCTGAAACTGAAGCTTCCGGTCTACAAAGCAGTTCCGGTAGAGAAGCCCGCTGCCGTGCATCTGAGATACGATGATCCTCGCAGGGGTGTTCTCCACCCCTTCTTCAAAGAATTCCGGAAACAGAAGCAGGGCTGTTTTTCCGCCATAATGGTATTCCACCAGGAGCTCCTCCGCCACCTCCATCAGGACATCACGCAGGGAGGAAGCCTCATTTTCTTCCAGCTCGATCCGGATATGGGAGATCCGATGACAGCCGGTGAAAGCCCCGGCTCCGAAATCCCGGAGACGGTTAAAGAAGCTGAACTTCTTCAGCGCACTGCAGTTATAAAAGGCATAACGTCCGATCCGGACAATGCCTGGGGGAAGGTGGAGTTCTGCAGCAGGGCAGCCGGAAAAGGCATAATCCCCGATTTCCTGCACACAAAGTCCGCCGATTCGGTCAGGCACCTCCACCCGGAGCTCTTTTCCGGTATATTTCGTGATCCGGATGGACTTATCCGTTAATTCATATTCATAATCGTGTTCAAACATGTCTTTTTTCCACCACGCTTTTTAAAGATGCGCCAGATGTCAATGATTTGTTACCATTATAGTACAGGAAGAACCGGAAGTAAACCGCCAGGCAGTCGGCTCCTCGCCCGTCCGCCTTATCATGTCCGTTCCCGGGATTCACTCGCAGCCAAAGAGTTACAGTCCCCAGCCTGCGAGGCCGTGAACTGTAACCACCAGCCGGCAGAGGTTGAAAAACTGCCTGCGAAGCATCAGTTCCGGATGTCGTACCGGCCCTCTCAGAACAGGAGCCTGAAAATGGAAATGAGACAGCATCCGGTCAGTCGCAGGCAGGAATGTGCCATACGCCATGCTGCACCATATACTTTGTCCGTCTGCACAGTTCCACAGGCTGTCTGCCCGGCTCGGCAAAGGTCCGCATATAGGCGGCGCAGATAATGCAGGTCGGAAAATACAGGCAGCCATCACACTCCGGAACCTGAGGCCAGTTCCCGGCTGCTTCATTAAGCTTTTTCCAGGCAGGCATAAACCCGTCGCGAAGGGGAAAGGCTTCCACATCATAGAGCCTTTCACACGGATGCATGACGCCCTGCCAGTCAATACTGAAGCCGGACCGGCCTCCACCGCACAGAAGACCGCGCCGGGAGCATTCGTGCGAAGGTCCGCCCGCTTCCGGAAGCCTGTCCTCCGGAATCTCTGTACATTCTTTTCCATCCAGTGAATTCTTCAGCCGATGGATACGGCAGTAAAAATCCAGGTCCACATCCGCTTCCTGCCCGGCTCTTCCGGTCTCTTCCCTGGGGTCAAATAATGCATTGCTGATCATCAGATCACTGCAGAGACTCTTTGCGGTACGAATCGTTTCAAATACATCTTCTCCCAGAAAGCTGTTGGGCGTAATGCTGACCGTCAATGGCAGTCCCGCTTCTTTTACCATGCGGATATGATCGGAAACCCTGCTGAAACACCGGCTTCCCGTCACACGCTCATATGTGCTGTCGTCGTGGCCATACAATGTGATCCGAATCGATACAGGCGGGTGCTCCTTGAAAAAACGGATCCATTCCTCATCCAGCAGACTGCCGTTCGTCAGTACCGTCAGCCTGCAGCCCTGGCTTTCCAGATAGAGATACAGTTCCTTAAAGCCGGGATAAGACAGACATTCGCCGCCGGAAAGGGTTACTTTGTACATTCCTGCACGGCACGCCTGTTCCATGAGGTTTTTCCATTCCTGTACAGTCAGGACAGAACGTCCCTTCAGCTGCTCTTTGGTCAGATGCACATAGCACATCCTGCAGTTGAAATTGCAAAGAGGCGTAAGCTCAAACTGTCCGGTGATCGGAGTACCCTGTTCCCGGGCCTTTTCCTCCAGATATCTTTCGAAATCCCGGAAAGATGGCTCTCCTCCCTTTTTTTCTTCCTGCAGTCTCTGCAGGAAATCGAACCCGTTCTTCGGTTTTTCCATAATTCACCTTCCAAAAACATAGCGGTAAAATCATGTGCCACTCTGCGAAATCCGGAATCGGGCTTCGCAGAGCGGCACTGCGCGTGATCAGAATAACGGACAACGATATAGGAAAAGGGGCTGTGTAATAAGGAACTGTACATAAAAAGTTATTTGTGTAC
>JAFOJB010000449.1 GCA_017420455.1 Blautia sp. | reverse complement strand
GGCTTCTGTCTCATCGGAGGGATCATGTTCCTCGTGGTCAGAGGTCTTTCCGGCGTCAGCAGCATAACGGTCGTTACGTTGGCTGTACAGATCGCAGCCGGAGTGCTGCTCTATATCGTGCTGTCCTGTGTTTATCTTGTCAGGATCCGGAAAAAACCGGTATTTGTGAACGAAATCCTGAAGATGCTGAGGATCAGATACCGGTTTCATTGATGCAGGGCAGCCTTCGGTTTCATGCTTCTGCAGAATACAGTTTCAGATCTTCGGGCGGGAAATGCTTTACAACAGAAAGAGATGGGAGAACTATGGAGGAAAGGCAAAGCAGGATAAACAGTGTTGATCTGTTCCGCGCCTTCGGCATTCTGGTCATGATCATGGGACACGTGGGCTTTGGAGGTCTGTTTCATAAATGGAGCCACGCATTCCATATGCCCATGTTCTTCTTCATTTCCGGATGGTTTTATAAACAGGAGGCTTCTCTTCAGGGAAGGCTCCTCAGAAAGGCGAAAGGACTTCTGGTACCCTACCTTCTCATCGGAGCTGCGGAGTTCCTGTGTCTGATCCCTTTTTTTGAAGAATACAGAGGATGGAAGTTTTTTTATTCCTGGCTGGTGGAAAATACAGATCCCATTTCGGTGGAGCTGGGAGCCAGGGCATATTCGCCGGTACCGGGGGCAATGTGGTTTCTGACATCCCTGTTTCTCTGCGAGGCGGTCTACGCCATTCTTGACAGATATGCAGGGGATTCTTTTCTGCTGCACATCCTGGTCCTGGGAGGCGCGGTTTTCGGGATGATGGGGAGAACGGTGTTTTCTTTTCGTTTCCCCTGGGCGCTGGACGCGGGGCTGGTGGGAATGGGCTTTTATCACATCGCGAGAGTATGGAAGAAAACCGGCTCTTACAGGCTGCTGGAGCTGAAAGTATGGCAGTCGCTGCTTGCTGGCGTCTTTTTTTCGATACTGATCATTTTTTCCCCCTGGATCAATATGCGCAGAGGGGGCTACGGCATATACCCGCTGTTCGTCTGCAACGCTATGGGAGCGATCGCTGCAGGCTGGAATCTTTCCAGGCATTTCGGGGAATTCTGCAGCCGGAACCGTTTGTTATCGTGGTTTTCCTCGTATCTTTCAGACATTGGAAGGAATTCCATCGTCTATCTCTGCCTGAACCAGATCGTCATCATGGGGATCGATATTCTGCTTGCCGGGACAGGAATCGGGTTTGAACAGTCAAAGATCGTCTGCCTGATCCTTACCATGGGCGTACTGTTTCTTCTGGAAAAAGGGATCTGCAATACCAGGCTGAGATTTCTGGTCGGGCGGTTCTGAACGGAAGACATGACCAGAAGCTTCAGAAACAGGAATATTAAGGACTGACATTCCGGAAAAAGAATGCCCTCAGGAATGGAAGGAGGATATATATGAGTCCAAAAGCGTTGATGCTTTCTACTGTAGCGCCTACCATCGGCCAGTTTAACAAAGGAAATATTGAAATCCTCCAGTCCCTGGGATACGAGGTCCATATCGCGGCGGATTTTACCGATACCAGCGTCTGGCCGATCGAAAAAGAGAACCGTTTCCGGGAGGAGATGGAGAAGAAAAATGTGAAATGCTTCCAGATCGGGTTTTCCCGGTCGCTGTTCCAGATCAGACGTCATCTTTCCTCCATGCGGGATCTCGAAAAGCTGGTGGAAAAAAATCAGTATGCTCTGATTCATACCCATACGGCTGTCGCTTCGGCCATCGGGAGGGTGACAGCCCACCGGCACGGAGTCAGGATCATCTATACCGCCCACGGGTTCGCCTTCTATCAGGGAGGACCGCGAAAGAGCTGGCTCACCTATTACCCGGTAGAAAAGCTGCTGAGCCGGTGGACCGATCTTATCATTACCATCAACAGGGAAGACTATGAGATGGCACGGAAACGTCTGCGTGCCGGCCGTGTAGAATACGTCCCCGGGGTAGGCATCGATCTGGACAGATTCCGGGCGGTACAGGCTGACAGAGAAGCGGTACGGGCCTCCCTGGGCTTGCAGAAGGATGATATCATGCTTTTTTCCGTCGGGGAGCTTTGTCACAGAAAGAACCACGCGGAGGTGATCAAAGCCCTGTCGATGCTGGCTGCTGAAGGGAAAAACCTGGAGAATGTGCACTATTTTATCTGCGGACCGGGAGAGCTGCTGGACCAGCTGGATCAAATGGGAAAACAGGAAAAGCTGAATGTACATCTTATGGGGTACCGGTATGATGTGGCGGAGCTGTATAAAAGCTGCGATCTGTTTGTGTTTCCCTCTTTCCAGGAGGGACTTCCCGTAGCGCTGATGGAGGCCATGGCCTGTGAAGCGCCGGTGATCTGCAGCAGGATCCGTGGAAATGTGGATCTCATCAGGGACGAGGAATCCCTGTTCGACCCCAAGGATGCACTTTCGCTGAAAGCCCGGCTGGAGGCTTTCCTTACGGAGGATGCCCGGAGCAGGAACAGAAAGACAGAAGAAAACCTCCGGCAGCTGGAAGGCTTTGCACTCCCTGTGATCAATGGGAAAATGAAGGAAATATACAGTCAGGTGGGTGAAAATGGAAGATAAGGAGAATATGAACAACAGGACGGAGAACGGGAAGGATACGGAAACCGGAAAACAGAAAGGGAACCGGACGGAAAAAAAAGCGGATACGAAGCCCGGCAAACAGACGGAGAATCTTCCGGAAAACAGGCCGGAAGCTCAGGCTGGTGAAAATCCGGGAAAACCGGAAAAGCAGAAAAAGCCAGGAAAGCCTGAGGGAAAAGGAATGAGAAGCCTCACGGACGATGGGGAAAAACAGAAACAGACCAGGAGCGGGATCTCTTTTTTCAAAAACAACATAGAGACGATCGCAGTGCTGGCCATTTCGTTTACCTTATCCTTTAATCTGCTTCTGACGTGTTCCTTCAATGTCTGGAAATGGGGAAATCTTGGCAACGACAATGCAGTTTTCCGGACCG
>JAFOJB010000448.1 GCA_017420455.1 Blautia sp. | reverse complement strand
CCCAGATGTACTTTTTCAAAGCCGAGATGATTCCCAGCAGCACACCTATGATCGCGCCGATGGCCACGGCTCCCAGTGTGATCTTGGCCGAAGTGGCGATACGCGGCAGGATCTCCGAAAGCACCGGTTCACCGGTACGATAGGAATCTCCGAAGTCCCCATGGCATACCCCGGCGATGTACCGTACATACTGTACGACAACCGGATCGTTCAGTCCCAGTTCCTCCCTTTTGGCATCGATCTGCTCCTGGGTCGCGTTGTTTCCCAGAATCTGCCTGGCGGGATCTCCCGGGGTGAAGGTCTTCAAGGTAAAGATGATTGCCGATACGCCGAGCAGAATCGGGATCAGCAGAAGAATTCGCTTTACGATATACCTGAGCATTTTATTCCCCCATTGAAAGATGAGCCAACATCTTTTACTGACTGACACTGCGGAGGCCCCCCCCCCCGCAGTGTCAGGTTCTGTCTTATCTCAGAAAGCGTCAGAACGCGTTTCTGTCATGCTTTCTTATTTGTAAAGAGTAGTTACGTCAACAAAGCCTCTTTCGATGGTGCCGTAGCCCTTCAGGTCGCTGGCAATCACAGCTGCCTTCAGTTCCGGATACAGATTGCTCTGGATGGTATCTGCCTTCATCATCTGCTCAAGCTGAGCGATCATCTCGTGGGCTTTCTCCTGGTCTGTCTCTTTGATGATGTCATGGATCAGGGTGTTCAGCTCATCTGTGGTGACCTTCGGTCCGCCGATTACGAAGCCGGAAGCGATATTGTCGGCATTCAGGAATACGAAAGCGGAGGGATTTCTGTTCGGAACCCACTCGCCTACTACGATCAGGTCATAGTTGCCGCCGAAGGCGTCGCCTACAAACTGCGCGGTATCCGGTGTTACGATGTTTACAGTGATTCCTGCTGCGCGGAGGTTTTCCTGGATAACGGTATAGGTAGGAACAGAATCCTGAAGACCAAGGATATCCAGCTCAAGACCGTCGCCGTAGCCTGCCTCTTCCAGAAGAGCCTTTGCGCCGTCAATGTCTACGACTCTTTCCTCGGTGGTATAGGTCTCGTTGTAGTACGGGCTGATGGGGGAGAGGTATCCAAGAGCCGGTGCTCCGGTTCCTGCGGTACCAACCATGGCAAGCGCGTCAAAGTTGATTGCCTTGTCGATGGCCTGTCTTACTCTTACATCGGCAGTTGCATGGCCTTCCAGCATGTTGTACCACAGATGGGTAACCTGGCCGAAATCATAGACCACAACGTTTACATTGGGGCTGTCCTTGTAGGTAGCGGCCTGGATCACCGGCATATCTACAGCAACCTGGGAATCACCGGACTCTACAGCCATCTCGCGTGCTGCGGCATCGTTGGTGAAGGTGAACACAATGTTCTTGAAATATCCCTGATAATCCGGGTTCCAGTAGTTCTCATTTCTTTCCAGGGTGATGGACTGTCCGGAAACCCATTCCTTGAAGATATATTTGCCGGAGCCGAGCACCGGGCTCTTCTGTACGGCGTCCAGGCCGCCTGCTGCGTTGACCTCGTCCTCGCTGCCGATTCCGAAGTTTGACCAGGAAAGCATGGAAAGAAGGTCGGGGCATACGGTGTTGAACTCGATGGTCACGGTGTGCTCATCCTGAGCCTCCGCGCCGGCGATGAAACGTCCGGTATCCGTATTTGCGCTGAACTCTGTCCATACGCCGACGGAATATACAACATCATCTGCAACCAGAGGAGTTCCGTCTGTCATGGTGACATCGTCGCGCAGTGTAAACTTGCAGTGTGTATCGTCTGTCCACTCCCAGGCAGTGGCAAGGTTCGGAAGGATCTCGCCGGTTACCTTGTCTACCCTGATCAGTGTATCCATAAGAGTGCTCATGACGATCTGTGCTTCATTCTCGACCTGCCCTGCTACTGCGCCCCAGAGTGTGGAGGGCTCAGATGCAAGACCGACCTTCAGGGTTTCTTCGGACTTTGTGGTGTTGGGAGCATCCACATCCGCGCCGATGATCTCTGCTCCTGCCAGGGATGCGCTGGAAAGGATCATTGCTGCCGAAAGGACCAGTGCTGCGATTTTCTTGAATTTCATTCGTTTTACCTCCTTGGTTAGATAAAATAAATTGTTGTTCCGCTGCAACTGAGAACATTATAGCAATCCCCTGCAGCAGAATCTTCCTTCCCCTCAATGTCTTTCTTCATTATTTTGACTTCTTAAAAAGGCCCAAAGAAAGAGAGGTCAAAAATGGGCTGCATTTTTGACCTCTCTTTTTTCTGGTTTTGTCCTGATCGATCCTGCCCTGAAGTATGACCTTTGCAGGGTTCTCAGCTTTCTGAGAAGCTCCCCGCAATTCCCTGCGTTCCGGCCAGAATCAGGGTACCCAGAACGCACATGGCAAATTCCTCCGGCAGGTCGAAGGGCAGGTTATGATATCCCGGCCAGGCAAGAGCCTTTTTTCCAAGCTCTGCCGCCAGCTCCCTCGGACAGCGGGCGTAAACTGTGTCTCCGCTTTTTTCCCCCGCGGCCAGTGTGATCCTGTCCCTGTTCTGCCGCATGAAGGAAAGATCAGGCGTATAGGCAAGCAGCCCCGGAAATTCACATGTGAGGGCATAGGCAAAATTGCCCGCTTCCCGCATGGACTGCTCCCCCGGCTTTTCGGGGCTCCGCCTGTCAAAAGACGCGATATGCTTCGCGAACTGCAGGACCGCACTGTTATATCTTCTTTTTCCGATGATCTCCTGCATTTCCTCTGTCCAGGCTCTGACAGCAGGGTCTTTTACCATATAGCCCAGCATGGCCGGCTCGTACATGATCAGGTGGCGTACGCGTTCCGGGAACCGCTGCATAAAGTACTGGCCGATGACAGCCCCTGCGCTGGCTCCCAGGATATACGCCCTGTCTATATGAAGAAAATCCATCAGATCCCGGATATCCTCTGCCTGCCTCTCCATGGAGAAGCCCCGGTTTTCTTCCGGTCCCCGCAGGGTGCTGCGGGAATTCCCCCGCCTGTCAAAGGTGATCACGCGGAAGTGGGAGGAAAGAAGACCGGCGGCCTGCGAAAACAGGCCGGCATCCACGATCACACCGTGGATCAGGATCAGAGGGCTGCCCTCTCCTCTCTCCTCATAGTATAAAGATACATCCTCTTTTTCCAGAAACATAAATTCTCAGATAACCTCCCGGTATCTCCGGATATCGTTCGTAAGCTCCTCCACCCGGTCTCCGGCAGAGAATTCTCTCTCCACGATATAACCGCAGCAGCCGGCCGCGTCGGCGGCTTCCTTCAGCTTCTTCCAGTCCACCAGGCCTTCACAGGCGCGGCAGTTGATTTCTTTGGTGTGGGCCAGCATATCAAGGACATCCTGCGGCAGGACCGGTTTTCCGTCCACCCATTCCACATCCTTGAAATCGAAGGGCGGAAGGGGTCCGATCACCTCGCTGCTTTCCTTTACATGGACCAGCTTTACCCGGCCTGCATACTGTTTTACAAATTCAACCGGATCGTAACCTGCCGCCGCGCACCAGCCGGCGTCCAGCTCAAAGCCTACCAGGGCGGGATCTGTCTCCTTCATCAGGACATCGATGATCCGCTCTCCCTCACAGGGAGCGAACTCCTGGGTATGGTTGTGATAGATCATCATGCAGCCCTGTTCACTGCAGATCCTGCCGAACTCGTTCAGTTCCCTTGCCCAGCGGTGTACATCCTCATCGGTCATCATCGTTTCCATGCTGAGCCCCACAAAATGACAGCCCACTGTTTTCGCATAGGGAACCATATCCGGGATCTGCCGCTTCTCCGGTACATGCATGGAGATCACCGAAAGGCCCAGTTCCTCTGTCCGGCTCTTCATCTCCTCTGCCGGGAT
>JAFOJB010000447.1 GCA_017420455.1 Blautia sp. | reverse complement strand
TGCCGGGGCCGTCCCATATGATCCTGTCCCTTTAAAACGATTGCCCTGACGCTGCCGTGACTTTTTTCGGTGATTGTTGTGCCGTTGTCCGGGAAGCCGAAGGAACCCAGAGTGAGGCAGACGGGGCGTTTGATCAGCCGTACCCTGTCTGTCCGGATAAGACCGAAGGGAACCGGGAAATCTGCCAGGTCTACGGCGTTCATCCAGTGGGTCTCCCGGGAGGCGTCATACTCGAAGAACTGCCGGCGGTACAGCACTCCCTCTCTGTGGCCGCACCAGAAGGTCACGTTGCACTTCTGAACTGCCTGTGTACTCTGCGCAGTGTTTTCAGACTGTTCCGCCCGCTCTGCAGGATCTGATGCCTTCCTGCCAGAATCGACCATGCTTTCCCTTGAAATTCCCTGTTCTTTCTTTGCATCTGCAGCGCCGGAAATGCCCGCTGAAGCTGTCAGCAGTACGGGCAGGGACTGCAGGACATACTGCTGGGACTCCACATTTTCCACCACAGCGCCGCTGCAGACCGGAGCAGCTTCCCAGGGATATCTGGTATTGTAGCAGAGCTTCGCGTAGCCCCATATCCCGTGAATGTCCGATTTGTTTCTCAGTACTTTTCCGCTTCGCAGAATGCTCTCACCGTTGGCCTTGTGATTCGTAAGGGCAAGGCCGGGTCCGGGAAGGATCGTTTCCCGGCATTCCATTTCTCCCATCTTTTCCCAGAAACCGTTGTTTTCCGTGGCTGTCCAGAAGGGATGGTCCTTTTTCAGGTGCAGGCAGAGAAAGGCCTTCCCCATCCAGAAAACAGATTCCTGGCAGGAATAGCTCTGCACCAGCGGCGTGAACTGTCCGTAAAAACCCAGAGTGGGGATCCCTTCCCATAAAAAGTCGTCCCGTTCAAAAAACTGAAGCAGGCTCCCGGAGGCGATCCTTCTGGCAAAGCCCGGATCCATGACCGGACGGTGCAGAAGGAAATTGCCGTCGAAGGCACTTGTCACCGCGTTCCGGTAGATACTGCTCCTTCCCCACATGTTCGTGAAGCCGTCCTCGTCGAACATTGCCGGGAAGGACTGCATCAGACGGTTCTGGTTTTCCTCGAAGCGCGCTGCCAGATAAGGCTCCTTTTCGTACCCGTACCACTGGTTCCAGAGAGGGGCATAGAAGCTGAAGGCCCAGCAGGAATAATAGTCAAAGGAATGACCGTCCCGATACCAGCCGTCCCCGACATCCCAGGCGAGGATGGCCTGGGCATGATCCCGCATGATCCGCTCATCGATGGGATAGCCCTCCATGTGCAGAAAGGCCAGGTCCAGCATGTTGAAGAGCCGCCAGTTCTGGGGAACGGTATTCGCCTCCGCCCAGGAATGAAGGAAGGCGGCGATGGCATCCTTTTCTTCCTGGCGATATGTCTGCCAGATCTCTTCCCGGCAGAACTGCAGGCCGATGACCAGGGCGCAGGTTTCCACCGTCTGCTGGAAGGGACGGAAAGGATCCTGATGATGGGTTATTTCCTGCATTTCTTCATAGGTACCGACATATTCCGCATGTCCTTTTTCCGTGCAGCTTCGAAGAATGTGGGTTTTATAGTATTCCCGAAGAGAGATCCCGGCGATGCAGATGCCGGGATCCTCATGGATGATGACGGAAGCGATCAGGAAGGACCTTGCAAGGCCTTCGAAGATCTGCGCTTTTTTTTCTGTCCGGAGAATCTCCTCCGGCGCGTCCGGATGGGGATAGGTCACGGCTGTTTCCTGCCGTATGGTGACCACGGGAGCGTCGAAGGAAGCGATATGACGGAAGATGCCTTCCAGTAAAAGCCTTCCTGCCCGGAGCCAGTGAACTCTGGTAAGACCGGTACAGGGGCTTATCTGATAGTCACGATCTGAAAGAATGTCTTTCCTTTCCAAAACAAAATCCTCCAAAAGCAGCGTGTATGAATCTGTCTGCATGTCCTTCCCATATCGTACCTTACAGTCCCCGGCCGGTGAGGTCTTGAACTGTAACGCTTGTATCCTGCAGGGCATCTGTTACCAGTAGATTTCCCACGCGGGTTTCAGAAAGCGCTGCAGCGCTTCCATGAAGAAATAGTCTCCCCAGATGACGCATTCGTCTACGCCTTCCGGAGTACAGGTATTGTAGGGGCTCTTTTTGGAATAGGTTCCGTGGAGAAGCAGTCCTCCGGCCTCCCTGAAATCCCGGGACTGGTATTTGCTGACCATGGCCATGAGAAGCCGTCGGGCAATGGAGGTATAATAAGCGGCTTCCTCCTCCGGCAGATATTTGCTCATCTCCAGCATCCCGCAGGAGGCGATCACCGCCGAGGAGGAATCCCGGGGCTCGGTTTCTTCATCCCCGTCTCCGAAGGTCAGATCCCAGAAGGGACAGAGATCCTTCGGAAGGTGGGCGAGAAAATAGGAGGTCACCCGGCGGAAATAATCGAAGTATTCCGGACGCAGGGTGTATTTATAGGCAACTGCTGTCCCATAGATCCCCCAGGCCTGTCCCCTGGCCCAGGCAGAGCCGTCCTTGTAGCCCTGGCAGGTGGCGCCGTGGTCGAAGCCTCCCGTAACGGGATTCATAAAAACGGTATGCCAGGTGGAATCGTCCTCCCGGATCACATAGGACATGGCGGTGTGGATATGCTTCTCGGCGATTTCACGGTATCCGGGCTTCCCGGTCTGGTCCGATGCCCAGTAGAGGAGAGGCAGATTCAGGAGACAGTCGATGATGAACCGGTAGTTATCCGGCGCTCCCATTTCTCCCCAGGCCTGCAGAAATCCGCCTTTTTCCTGAAAGCGTGAGATGAGCTGGTCAGCCGCAAGGAGAGCTGCCTTTTTTCCATTTTCGGAGCCTGTGAGCCGGTAAGCGGCCACGCAGGAGGGACTGTAGAGAAAGCCCATGTCGTGATGGTCCACGTCCACATGGTTTTCGATCCGTTCCAGGAAGGAATCCACCTGGGAAAGAGCAGCGTTCAGAAATCTGGTCTTCCGCTCCCCCTCCGGCAGGTTTTCAAAGGAGAGCCAGACCTCCCCGGTAAAAAAGCCGGTGGTCCAGCCGCGGTTTTCTCCGGCCTGGTAGAAGAGCCCCTTACTTGCCGGTCCGGGGAAGAGCCCGTTATACGAGTCCAGGGAAGCTTCCACTTTGCCGATACAGGAGAAAAGTGCCGAAGAGGCGGTTTCCCGGTCGATCATCGGGGCGGAAAGGAGCGTTTCTTTATCGATCCATTTTGTATTCATTCCGATTACCC
>JAFOJB010000446.1 GCA_017420455.1 Blautia sp. | reverse complement strand
TAGATATAAAATGGTGATCCTGTACTGTCTGATGGAGTTTGAACCCGTGCGGTTCAATGAGCTCAGGCGATACCTGAAAAACATCTCTAATAAAACGCTCAGCGCCAACCTGAAAGAGCTGGAGGCGGATCATCTGATCGTGAGAAAAGAATATCCGCAGATCCCGCCCAAGGTGGAGTACAGTCTCAGTGAACGGGGAAAATCACTGATGGCGGTGCTGGATCAGCTTTGCGTCTGGGGCGAAGAAAACAAAGAATGAATGCTTCCAGTGCAGAAAGACATCATTCCGCTGAATGGCCTTTTTCGCACTGGAAGCAGAGATGGAGCGACAGAAAAACAAGGAAACACAAAGGAACAAAAGGAGGACAGAATATGGATTTCATTCCTGAGAAAAAGCTGGGCTTTGGCCTGATGAGGCTGCCGCAGAAGTCGGCAGATGCGTCGGATATTGATCTGGAGCAGGTAAAGCAGATGGTCGACAGGTTTCTTGAAAACGGCTTCACGTATTTTGATACCGCATGGATGTACAACGGGTTTGCCAGCGAAAGCGCGGTGAAGGAGGTCCTGACATCCCGCCATCCAAGGGAGTCCTTTACGCTGGCCACGAAGCTGCACGCGGGTTTTGTCCGTTCCTTTGAGGACAGGGATAAGGTATTTCGCTCGCAGCTGAAAAAGACCGGAGCCGGATATTTCGATTATTATCTGCTCCATGGGATCGAGGCAGGGATGCTTCCGACTTATGAAAAATTTGACTGCTTCTCCTGGCTGCTGAATAAGAAGAAGGAAGGGCTGGTAAAGCACGCCGGATTTTCGTTCCATGATACGCCGGAAATGCTGGAACGGATCCTTACGGAGCATCCGGAAATGGAATTTGTCCAGCTGCAGATCAACTACCTGGACTGGGAAAGCGAATGGATCCGGAGCCGTGCCTGCTATGAGGTCTGTGTGAAGCATGATAAACCGGTCATCGTCATGGAACCGGTTAAAGGCGGTACACTTGCGAAGGTGCCGGCGGAGGCGGAGGAGCTGTTCCGCTCTCAGGATCCCTCCATGTCCATTCCCAGCTGGGGCATCCGTTTCGCGGCTTCCCTGCCGAAAGTGATGCTGGTGCTTTCCGGTATGAGTACAGTTTCACAGATGGAGGATAATCTGAGCTATATGAAAGACTTCAGGCCGCTGACACAGCAGGAGAAAGAGATCTGCTTCCGGGTCGCCGATATCATCAACCGGCAGATCACGGTGCCCTGTACGGCATGTCATTACTGTACGGAAGGATGTCCCATGAACATTGCCATTCCGGAGTATTTCTCTCTGTACAACGAGGATATGAGAGAAAACCTCGCAGAAAAGGGATGGACAATAAACTTTACGAACTATGAGCTGATCTCTGAGAAACGGGGCAAGGCAAAGGACTGCGTTGCCTGCGGACAATGTGAGGAGGTATGCCCGCAGCATCTTAAGATCATAGATTTTATGAAGGATGTTTCGGCGCATTTTGATCATTAAGGAGCTGTGAAAAATCATGGCGAAACGCATTGTAGAAGGACTTTGGGACTGCCCGTACTGCGGTACCAGGGCAATCGGAGGGCTGACGAAAACCTGCCCGTGCTGTGGACATCCACAGGATACAGATACGCGGTTTTATATGGGAAATAAGAAACATTATCTGGAGGCGGATCTTGCGGCCGAATATGGACAGGGTCCGGACTGGGTATGTCCGTACTGCAACAGCCTGAACCGGATCCGCTATAAATACTGCTCCGGATGCGGCGCGCCGAAGGAAAGCGCCAGTGATGATTATTTTTCCAATGAGGAAAAGGCACAGAAAAAGAAGATGGCCGCTCCTCCTGCTGAAAGAAGTCCGGTCACGGAAAGGAAGCCCTCACGAAAAAAGCCGGTGCTGATCCTCGCTGTGATCCTGGCCCTGCTTGCCGTGGTCCTGTTTGCCTTCTGGCCCAGAAACTACACGGCAGAGGTCCGCACCAGGGCATGGGCCCGGTCAATTGATATTGAAGCCTGGGTCACGGTGCAGGAATCGGACTGGTCGGTGCCTGACGGAGGACGGACGTATGAGCGCAGGCGGGAGATCCACCATTATGTGCAGGTGCTGGATCATTATGAAACCCGTACGCGGCAGGTGGCGAAGCAGGTTTATGACGGCGAAGAGACACACACTTCGTACTCCAATAATGGAGACGGCACCTTTACCGAGAATACCTACAGCACTCCCCGCTACCGGACGGAATATGAGACGGAGACCTACAAGGAGCCGGTTTACCGCAGTGAACCCGTGTACGAAACAAAGTATTATTATGAAATAGAGAGATGGGTGACGGACCGGACGGAGAAGAGCAGCGGCGCGGATAACGAGCCTTACTGGCCGGAATATACACTGGCGGATAATGAAAGGACCGGATACACAGGCGAGGTATACAATATGGCTCTCCTGGCCGGTGAGAACCGGTATACGGTCTATCTCCCTCTGGAATGGTGGGAAACCTTCCGGGCTGGGGATCAGGTGGAGATCACCGTTTCCGCAGGGAAGGTGACAAAGCTGAACGGCCGGGAACTGTAAAATATGGAAAAAAATATATTGGG
>JAFOJB010000445.1 GCA_017420455.1 Blautia sp. | reverse complement strand
TACCGGTCTGTCTCCATGATCTCCCGGTAATATTTCTGCAGCACATAGAAGGCGGGCTTGCGGTAGGTCTTGTCCGGAGAAAGCAGACCCTTGCGGTTATAGTACCCCTGGATCAGGCTGGTGCGCCTCGGGCAGCGGAAATCATACAGGATCCAGGGCGCCATTCCCTTGATATATCCGATCTTCCGGAGGGTCTCGATCTGCCGTTCATAGACATAAGCCTGGCAGTCCTCCGTCCCCTTGTCATAGATGCTTCCCCGGTGGCGCGGCATGGCGTCCGCGCCGAACTCTGTGATCACCACAGGCTTCGCGGGATTGCTGTTCTCGAACAGTTTTATCAGAAGGCCGAAGTCCGGCGTATACCATCCCATGTACTCATTCAGGCCGATGATATCCAGATATTCTACCAGCCGGTCCGCGATGGCCATCTCGTCGTAGCTGACCAGGCAGGCCGCGGAGACCATCCGGGTATCGTCCATCCGGTGCGCGCAGTCCGCCAGGTTTTTCATGAACTCCAGTCTTTCATCGGAATCTGCGTTCTCATTTCCCACCGACCAGATGATGACGCTGGCCCGGTTGAAATCCCGGCAGATCAGCTCCTTCGGCTGATTTTCCGCATCCTCGTAGGTTTCCTTTCTGGTAAAACGGATCGCCCAGTATACCGGGATTTCCTCCCAGAGAAGGAGGCCCTCCCTGTCTGCAAGGCGGGCCATTCTTTCACTGTGCGGATAGTGGGCGACTCTCATGAAATTGCAGCCCAGTTCCTTCGCGATGCGGATATTTTCCAGCCGTTCCTCGTCCGTCAGGGCTTTCCCGTTCTCTACGCTCTCCTCATGACAACTGATCCCCCGCAGGAAGATGGGTTTCCCGTTCAGGAAAATCTCCCTGCCCTTCACCCGGATTTCCCTGAAACCCACCTCATCCGACACACTGTCCTCAAGACAGGACAGGGAAACCTTGTAAAGCTTCGGGTTTTCCGGACTCCAGAGCTGCAGCGACGCAGAATGCATCAGGAGCTCCCCGCAGCCCTTTTCCACAGGGATTTCCGCTTCCATCCCAGGCTCCCCGATCTTTACGCGCGCCGTCGCGTCCACCTTTTCCGAAAGCTTTACCCGTACGCGGATATTGGAAAAGGTGCCGTCCGGCACAAGAGATACCTGGAAATCCCGGATAAACACTTCCGGAACATGGATCAGTTCGATATCCCGGTACACACCGCCGTAATTGTACCAGTCCGTATTCTCCGTAGGGACCTGCTCCGGTCTTCTGGTATTGTCGGCCTGCAGAATAATGCGGTTCTCTTCTTTGAATTCCGTTTTCAGGGCATCCGTAATGTCGAAATATGCCGGAGTAGAGCCTCCTCTGTGCATGCCCAGGTACTGTCTGTTCAGGAATACCCGGACAATATAGTTCACGCCGCAGAGCTTCAGGTAGACCCGTTCTCCCGGTTTTACAACCTCGCGGAAGGTCCGGGTAAAGATCATGCTCCCCTCATAGAGAAAGAACTGCTCGTTCTGCGTGTTCCAGCAGCAGGGAAGATTCATGACAGGCCACTCATCAAAAGAATAATCCAGCGGCAGCGTATATCCGTTGGCGTCGAATTTCCGCTCCTCGAACCAGTGCTGGCGGATGCAGACATCGTACTGGTCCACCGCATAGTGCCACAGTCCGTTCAGAGACTGCTTCCGGCGTCCCTCATCGAAGAACATGTCTTCAAAAAGCGCCTGTTTCCCTTCATACTCTCCCAGATAATCCTCCAGGTTGATATCCGATACATTTTTCTGCTTATATTTTAACATAGGCGGTTCCTCCATGCTTTGTTCCAGACGCAGAATTTATGATTCCTTTGATCGGACACGGGAGAAATGCACTCCCCTGTCCGATCCGCGATATCGCTCATCTCAGGGCACGCCCTTCGATGACCGTTCGCCGCCAGGGGCGCGCTCGTGCAGGCACGGCGCACGTCTGGCGGCTTTATCTCACAAAGAGTTCCAGTTCCCGGTTTCACAAGCCTGGGACTGGAACCAGAAAGACGTCATTTTGCTGCGATCCATCATTTTCAGAAAGAGATCAGCTCTTTCGGCGGCAGATAGTCTTCCTTTATGACGCCCCGGCCGGCAGCGATGACCGGCGCTTTCCCGTCGAAGGAAAGGTCTTTGCCTTCAAAATCCGTGACACGGCCGCCGGCCTCCATCACGATGCAGGCGCCTGCCGCATAATCCCACAGGCAAAGGCGGGGTTCAAAAAAGATTCCGTTCACGCCGGCGGCCACCATGCAGAGATCCCAGCAGGCCGATCCGCTTCTTCTGATATCGATGCTTTTTTCCAGATAATAGAATCCGATCTCAAAAGCCGCCCTGGATACCTTGCTTCCGTAATACGGCGCAGTGCCCATGGTGACCAGGCTTTCGGAAAGAGGGGCTTCCGAGGAAAACATCTGCCTGCCGTTCCGGAAAGCTCCTTTTCCCCGCTCTGCGTAGAAAAGATCGTCCGAATAGGGATTGTAGATGACGCCGATAAATGGTTTCCCGTCCTTTAACAGGGCGATGGAGGTTACACTGGGGCGATAGGCCTTCATAAAATTGGAGGTTCCGTCGATGGGATCGATCACAAAGGTATATCCTTTTTTATATTCCTCCAGGAAGACCTCTTTGCCCTCCTCTTCTCCCACAAAATGTGCTTCCGGAAGAAGCTTTGCCAACTCCCCGAGCAGATACTCCTGTACCTTCTCGTCGTACTCTGTTACAAAATTCCCATGCCCTTCCTTGCTGTGTACGTGTTCCTCGATCTCGGAAGCACTGAGGATGATTTCTCCTGCTTTTCTGGCAATGGGAATGATCTGCTGCAGTAATGTTTCGTATTTATCCATTCTGATCTTACTCCTTCTTATACGCAGTATATACTGATCTGTATTGCTGCCGGAAAACGATTCCGTCTCCGGCTGATCTATGTTCTGAGTATAATCGTTCTGCCTGAAAAGCACAATCCGGAATTTTGTTTTTCCATCGCAGAGAGCGGCCGGTTACAGTTCACGATCTCCCCCGGATGGTGACTGCGGCCAGATCTTGTTGCAGTTCACGGTCTCGCCGACCTCGGACTGATGTATTTTCGGCGTCTGGAAGGAAGATTGTTCTCCTTGCTTTACGTCAGTGCCTACGGTATAATAATCCTCATGAATGCGAATAAATATC
>JAFOJB010000444.1 GCA_017420455.1 Blautia sp. | reverse complement strand
AGACAAAAGAACCGTCCCTCTGTCCTGTTGTGTCCTCAGATGATGGAGTTGTCTTCTTTCAGTGTTGTCACCGCATCCGGGTACTCTATGGTATCCTTTTTTTGCAGCGCAACATTTTCCGCCTTCAGGTTTTCGATGACGCTCTGGTCGAAGGCGGTGTCCGCCGCCTGGATCGTCAGATCCTGAAAGGTGAAATCGGACAGATGATAATGCTCCTCATCCGCCTGGACATTGAAAAAAGTATCGCAGGAGAAGCGGCAGTTCCGTATGACGACGTGCTCACACCTGGAAACGGGAAGGTCCTTGCGTCCCTGCAGGTCAAAAAACTGAGACCAGGGATTGATATTCAGGAAACTGGCGGTTTTGCCCTCGATGTTTTCCACCAGGACATATTCATAATGCTGCGGAGTATCCGGGCGGAGCTTCATCCACAACATGTTATACCCGGTCCCTACCCTGATATTCCGGAGAATGATATTCCGGTCGTGGATCGATTCCGATCCGAAGGTAAGACAGCCATGGCAGAACCCATATTCACAGTCCTCTATGATGATCCGCTCATTTCCGCCGTTTTCCGGCGCTTCATCCGCCCAGGGTCCTTTCCCGCCCTTCAGGGCAACGGCGTCGTCATTTACCGCCATATAACAGTTCTTCACCAGCACATCCTGGCAGGCATCGATATCCAGGGCGTCCGTGCTGGGGGCTTTTACCGGAGAAACCGGAGACAGCATTCTGCAGCCGATGTATTTCACATACCGGCACTGGTAAAGGTGGTTTGTCCAGAAAGGAGCATTCTGGAAGGTAACTCCTCTGGCCAGAACATTGGTGCAATGAGACAGGAACACCAGCCTCGGACGCTGGGCGTCCTTGTTTGTGCAGCGTGGGTTCCACCGGATCCTCAGCCAGAAATCTTCCCAGTATTTCTGTCCGTTCCCGTCTATCGTCCCTTCTCCGAAGATGGTAAAGCCATCCAGGCCTTCCGCATTGATCAGGGCCGGAAAATACAGGCAGTTCTGACCCTCGATCCTGGTATCGCAAAGCGGAAAATCCCGGATATCATCGCTTCCCTTCAGAACGCCTCCCTTTACAAGGTAAAGACTGACGCCCTGCCGGAAATGCAGAGCGCCGGAAAGGAAGCACCCCTCCGGGACCACCAGAACGCCTCCTCCCTCTTTTGCCGCCAGATCGATGACAGCCTGTATCTTTTCAGTCTGGACCGTCCCATCCGGAAGGATTCCATACTGATCCAGCGGATACTTCCTCTCGTAGTCATCCAGCGATACTTCCGGAATTTCCCGGAACCATGACGATATTTCTGTGCCGTCCGGAAACACGTCCTTTTTCATTCGAAACCTCCTTGGGATTGATTCAGAAATAACTGTCTCAATCCTTATAACGAAAAAAAAAGCCTCGACAAGTAAGCCGGCGTGTTCCGCCCGCTCCTCTTCATGGCCTTATGCTGTAAAACCCTATATTTTCATGATTTTTTTTAATTCTTTCAGCGCCTGCTGATGCTTTACCTTCACCATGCCATAGCTGATCCCGGTTTTATCTGAGATATCCTTCAGGGAAAGCCCATTATAGTAACGCAGAATGATGATAGTGCGTTTCTCTTCGGACAGCTTCATCAGCGCTTCGGCCAGTTCCCGGAGAGTTTCCTCCCGCAGGAGGCCCGCATCCAGCATCTCGGTGGATGCAAGCTCTTCCGGAAGTTCGGCATGCTCCCGATTTCTTCTGTAGAAATCGATCACTCTGTTGCGGGTAATGGTAAAGATCCATGTAGAAACAGAAGCCTTTGTGCTGTCATAAGTATCCAGGGAACTTACAACCTTCTCAAACACATCTGCACAAAGATCCTCCACCTCTTCCCGCTGATTCACGTGTTGGGAAATATATCCCCGGACCTTATCACGGTACAGCAGATACACTTCTTCCCCGTCAATTACCGCCATTCACCAAATTCTCCCATTTGTCCTTTTCCATCTGCAGATATGCATTGCCCGCAGCGGAAATCTGGTCCATTTCTTCTGCCGTCAGGGCAGTTCTGGGCGATTTCTCTTCATTTGCAGGAAAACGCTCTTCCACCGAGGTGATGATGCTCTGCAGAGCGCTCTCTCCAGCAAACCGCTGGAAATCAAACAGACTCTTTAGAATTTTATCCATCCTGATCCCTTTCTTTTTCTTGAGGCCCGTTCAGAAACAGACTTTGCTCCGCGGCTTGTCCGCATTGGGTCTGTCATGATTTCTGAACGGCTCCCAGGATACAGGATTTCCCGTCCGGGCCATAGCCCGTCGGGAAAAGCTGTATCAGCGATAGCATTCTACATATTTATACGCAGTAGAACCTGAAAAGGTAAAGGAAAGATTTCTATGCTTCCTTTCGGATAATGCCTCTCGGGCAGACTTCTTTGCAGGCACCGCAGTTGGTACATTTCTCCGCGTCGATATGCGCTACGAAATCTGTCACCGTGATCGCCCCATTCGGGCAGGTCTTTTCACATTTCTTACATCCGATGCAGCCTACATCGCAGGCAGAGGTAACTCCCTTGCCTTTGTCATGAGAGCTGCAGCCCACGAAGATCTTCTGCTCATAGGGGAAGAGCTCGATCAGGTGTCTCGGACATTTTGCAACACATTTGCCGCAGGCCTTGCAGGCTTCCCGGTCTACCACCGCAATGCCGTCCACGATATGGATCGCGTCAAAAGGACAGGCCTTCACGCAGCTTCCAAAGCCCAGACAGCCGTAGGTACAGGTTTTCGGGCCGCCTCCGGGAAGCTGCACCACCATTTCACAGTCCTCTACGCCGGAGTAGTCGAACTTGGTCCGCGCTTTCTCACAGGTACCGGAGCATTTCACGAAGGCCGCCATACGGACCGTCTCTTCCATCTCCTGTCCCATGATCTTCGCAATCTCGGCTCCGACTGCCTCACCGCCTACAGGACATTTGTTCACAGGGGCTTCTCCCTTTGCGATGGCTGCTGCCAATCCGTCGCATCCCGGATAGCCGCATCCGCCGCAGTTGTTTCCCGGAAGCGCCGCACGGACAGCGACCTCCCTCTCATCTACTTCCACCTCGAAGGCCTTTCCTGCAGCTCCCAGGAATAAGCCGATAAAAAGTCCGACCAGGGCCACCAGAATGGTTGCCGCAAGTATTGCCACAATAATCATATCCCGGCCCTCCTTAAATCAGTCCTGAAAAGCCAAAGAACGCAATGGCCATCAGCCCGGCAGTTACCAGAACAATGGGGAACCCTTTGAACGACTGGGGAATATCATTATATTCGATCTTTTCCCGGAGATTTGCCATCAGGATGATGGCGATGGTAAAGCCTACTGCCGTAGCAAAACCATTTACCGTACTCTTCAGGATTCCGTACTCCTTCTGCACGTTCAGAAGAGCAACGCCCAGAACCGCGCAGTTGGTGGTGATCAGGGGAAGATATACACCAAGCGCCGTATACAGGGAGGGGATGGATTTCTTCAGGAACATCTCCACGAACTGTACCAGGGCGGCAATGATCAGGATGAAAACGATCGTCTGCAGGTAGGTCAGGTTCAGAGGAACCAGGATAAACCTGTAGATAATGCTGGTCACAAAGGAGGAAAGCGTAATGACAAAAATGACAGCTCCGCCCATTCCGGAAGCGGTTTTGGTGCTTTTGGATACCCCCAGGAAAGGACAAAGTCCCAGGAACTGGCTGAGAACTACGTTGTTAACCAGGGCAGAACCTACAATGATAAGAAACAGTTCTTTCATGACTCATCCGTCCCCCTTTCATCTTCTTCTGCAACCGGCTCTTCTGTCTCTTCCGGTTTCTCTTCGCTGATTTCCTCTGCGGGAAATCCAGTATCCTCTGCAGCTTCTGTTTCCGGCTCTTTCTCTGCTTCCTCAGAAACCGGCGCTGCATCCTCTGTATTCCCGTTCTGTGTATCTGCAGGTTCTGCGCTGTCTGCTTTCCCGTCTTCTGTTACTGCAGAATCTGCATCGCCTGTTTTCCCGTCTGCCGGTTCCTTTTCGGCAGCGTTTCCTTCTGCCTCTATGGCAGCCTTTGCTTCCCTGCAGGCTGTATTTCCGCAGGATGCGCAGCCGCCGTCACAGTTCTCCGGGTTGCTGGGATCGATCCCGCGTTTCGCCGCTCCGATCTTCAGCTTGTTCTGAAGGGCGGAAAGAGCGGCCAGAACGAAGAACGCTCCGGGAGCAAGAATGAAGATGGTGATCGGTTCAAATCCGATCTTTCCTGCTGCCGCATCTGCCAGCGGAAGAAGCTGGAAACCGAAGATCTTTCCGGAACCAAGCAGCTCTCTGACAATACCGATGCAGGTGATGCTGACGGTAAAGCCGAGACCCATGCCGATTCCATCGAACAGAGAAGCCACCGGCTCATTTTTGGAGGCGTAGGCTTCTGCACGCCCCAGGATGATGCAGTTTACCACGATCAGCGGGATATAGATTCCCAGCGCGCTGTACAAGGCCGGGATAAAGCCCTGCAGCAAAAGCTCCACTACCGTAACAAAGGATGCCACCACAACGATGTAGGATGGCATACGGACTCTGTCCGGAATGAAGTCCCGAAGCAGGGAAATGATCAGGTTCGAGGCTGCCAGGATCACCGTGGTGGTAAGTCCCATTCCGATACCATTGCTGGCTGACGTTGTGATTGCCAGAGTCGGACACATACCCAGCATCAGGACGAAGGTGGGATTTTCTTTGATGATGCCGTTAAGCAGACGTTCCATCGGTGTATTCGATTTCATCCTTCATTCTCCTCCTTCTCCTCAGTATCGTCTTCAACTTCGGCGGTATCCTCCTCGGAAACTGTTTCCTCTGAAGGCTCTGCCTCCAGAGCGGTTTCGTTTTCCGCACCGGTCGTTTCTGCTGTGTTTTCCTCATCTGCCGGCACTGCGATCTTCACGCCGTTCTCCTCGTGGTACCGATAAGCCACCAGGCCGGCGTTTACGCCGTTTGTCATGGCCTTTGTCGTGACCGTAGCGCCGCTTAAGGCGTCGATCTCGTTATCTCTGGAAGCCCCGTTCTTGGTGTAGACCAGGTTTTCATCTGCTTCCTTTCCTTCAAACTGGCTCCTGAAATCCTCTGTGGTCGCCCGCATTCCAAGACCTGCCGTCTCGGAAATGGAGAGGATGGAGATACCCGTCATGGTACCGTCGTTTTCTACGCCCATGGTGAACTGGATATCGCCGCCGTAGCCCTCGTGAGTAGTCACCGTGTAGGCATAACCCAGAGTCTCTCCGTTCTCGTCCACGGCCAGCATGGCTTCATCGATATCCTGGCCGCCAAAGCCATTCTCGTCCAGGGCCGCCTCCACAGAAGCATCCTGCTCATCAAACACTGTCTGGAAGGAACCGGCCTCCTCAAAAACCGCTTTGTAGGCTTCTTCCTTTGCCTTTGCCTCCTGAATGGCGATAGGTCCCGCGGTAATCGCATGGACAAGCCCCAGCGCCAGTCCGGAAACCAGTGTGATGATGGTGATGGCTGCGGTATCGTGGAGGATCTTGTTTTTGATCTTATCTAAGGGATTATTCATTTTTCGCCCCTCCCTTCCCAAAGGCAACCGGTCTGGTGTATCGGTCAATGACCGGTACCAGAAGGTTTCCAATGATAATGGCATAGGAGACTCCTTCCGAAGAGGGTCCGAAGATACGGAAGATTCCCGTCAGAATCCCCAGGAAGCATCCGTAGATGATCCGCCCTTTCTCTGTGATAGGGCTGGTAACATAATCTGTGGCCATGAACCAGGCACCGAACATCAGGCCGCCTCCGAAGAGCTGGGTAAATAAGTACCGCAGGGAAAAGTCCGCGTTGGTGAACATCATGTACAGCAGTACGAAAAGGGCAAAGCTCCCGATATAGGCCAGGGGAAGCTTCGGGCTGATGACCTTATAATACAGGAGGATCAGCGCGCCGAAAAGGATAAAGAGCACAGAAGTCTCTCCGATGGTTCCCTGAATATTTCCGATAAACAGATGCCACAGAGATACAGAGCCTTCCGCGAAGCCGTTGGTTTTCAGCGAAGCCAGAGGCGTTGCGCCGGAAACGGCATCCACTGCGCCGCGGAATTTTTCCGAGGTCGTAAAATTCGTCATTCTTCCTGCAAAGGAGATCAGCAGGAAACATCTGGCTGCAAGCGCAGGGTTCATAAAGTTCTGTCCAAGGCCGCCGTAAAGCTCCTTGACCACGATGATGGCGAAGGCGCTTCCAAGCACCGGAATCCACAGCGGAATGCTCGCGGGCATGTTCAGAGCCAGAAGAAGGCCTGTCACGACAGCGCTGAAATCCACTATTGTGTTGGGTTTTTTCATCAGGCGGCAGTAAAGCCACTCAAAGAATACGCTGGAGGCTACGGTGACGATCACCACCAGAAGGGCCCGGAGCCCGAAGTTGAAAATACCAAATACAGTCGCAGGCAAGAGCGACAGCACCACAAGCTGCATGATCCGGCTGGTGGTCATCGGGGCTCTGTCATGCGGATTTGATGATACATGAAAGTTATGCTCCATCGATAAAGCCCTCCCCTATTTCTTCTTCCTGTTGTTCAGGATCATCCGGCGCATGGACTTGATGCTCTGGGTGAGCTGCCGTTTTGCCGGACATACATAGCTGCAGCAGCCGCATTCGCAGCACTCCATGCCATCGAACTCCTGAAAGCTTTCCAGATCTCCCCTGTCCGCGAAGGCTGCGAGCCTGGTGGGAAGAACGTGGGAAGGACAGGCCTCCACACAGCGCCCGCAGTTGATACAGGCGGTTTCCACATCCTTCAGGACCGGATCCTCCACAAAACAGGTACATGCCGCAGTGGTCTTGGTGCAGGGCACATGAAGATCATACATGGCAAAGCCCATCATGGGGCCTCCGGCGATGACCTTGGTGACCCCGTCCCTCAGGCCTCCGCAGGCTTCGATGAGCTCGTACATATCCGTACCGGTGGGTGCAAGAAAGTTCTTCGGGCTGACTACACCATTTCCGGTGACGGTGACGATCTTGCTCATGACCGGCTTTCCGCGGAGAACAGCGTCCGCGATGGCGGAAACCGTATCCACGTTATCCACGACACAGCCCACATCTGCCGGAAGCATCGTGGAATTGATCTCCCGTCCTGTGACAGCCTTGATGATATTGCGCTCACCGCCCTGTGGGTATTTGGTAAGCAGGACCTTCACCTCCATGCGGGGCTCGTCCTTCACCAGCTCCTGCATACGCTCGATGCACTCCGGCTTGTTGTTTTCAATACAGATGCAGCCCTGCGCATTGTCAAAAAGAGCCAGGATACAGCGGAGACCGTCGACGATCGCTTCCGGTTCATCCAGCATCCTTCTGTGGTCGCTGGTAAGATAGGGTTCGCACTCCGCTCCGTTTACCATGACATACTCAATCTTGTCCGGCTCCTTCGGAGAAAGCTTGACATCCGTCGGGAAACCGGCTCCGCCCATTCCGACGACGCCTCCGGCGCGGATTCTGGCGCGGATTTCTTCTTTGGAAAGCTCTGAAAGCTCTGCGGGCGTATATTCCACCTCGGTGTATTCCCCGTCATTCTCGATGACGATGGAGTTTACCATTGCCCCTGTGGGCACCAGGCGTGGTTCCACGGCCTTGACAGTGCCGGAGACGGATGAAAACACATGGGCAGACACAAAGCCGCCTGCCTCCGCGATCATCTGCCCGCGAAGCACTTTATCCCCCTTTTTCACAAGAGGCGTGGCAGGCGCTCCGATATGCTGTGAAACCGGAAAGACCATCTCTCCCTGAGGCTTAAAGCGCTCCAGCGGAAGATCCTTCGTCAGTTCCTTACCCTCGTACGGATGTACCCCTCCCACAAATGTCAGAAGCCCTTCCGGGTTGTCATTTTCCCAGATTGTTCTCAATCTGGAGAAAACTTCATCTTTCAGGGCAGAAAAGCCTTGGGCGCGCTCTTCTCCCTCGAAGGTGAACAGGCTCATGAAAATTCCCTCCTTCATTTTATGGTTTATCTGAAGACGATCAATAATCCCAGCACAGAAAGCACACTGAAATCATTTGTACTCATTATTCATCATACAACAATCCTGATAAAAAATCAGCAACAAATTGAAAAACATTTCGTGAAACTGTCAAAATGTCCTGTAATAATATGGCGGGATATGGTAAACTTTAGAAAAAACAAGCGGAGGTGCTGTACATATTATGAAGAACGATTATCTTGCAAGTGCCGGACAAACCTACGTACCGTTTCAGGATAATATCCATGTGGATCTGATCCCCTACACGCCGCCGGCAAAGCCGGATCCGCTGCTGCCGGAGCTGGTTCTCACGGATGAAGCCGCAGAAAAGGGGCTTGTCCTGCCCTCCCAGAAGCAGCATTTTCTTCCGGGAGTTACCGCAGAGATGATGGACTGGTTCTGGGCCAATATGGAGAAATGCTATTATCTGTGGGCTCCCGGATCCCACAAACGGTTTAACTGGATAAAGACTCCCTGGGAATACGGCATGGAAGATTCCGTGCATATCATCGCCGAGACCACGGAGAAGGGACTTCCCGTTTTCGGAGGCGAAGGCGTCGAGATCCACCGCCTGCACCTGGAAAGCTTCTATCCCTTTACCACAGCCCTTTCCCACGTAATCTGCGAGGGCGTTTTTAATGATAAAGGAGAACTGGTCGACTCCACCATCCATGAATGGGAGGATACGGAAGGCGGGCTCAATCATATCACCGCCACCGTAGCCAACAGCAGGGTATCCTGTCCTCCCGGTTTTATCCTCCGGATGCTCGCTGAGAATCCGGATGTAAGGATCGTTCCGAACTACGCCACCTCCCACGAGGATTTTGAGGCAAGCCAGTGGCCCGTTTTCCTGCCCAGGCTCTATTCCCTCTGGAAGGATCATCCGGATCCCTCCCAGAGCGTGCGCTGCGACCTGTCCGTGACCCGGAACGCAGCAGGAAAATTCGTCTATGTATGTCAGAACGGCCCGGTACGGATCTGAATGACCGGCCAGGGGAGCGCAGTTCTCCCCTGGCCATTTCTTTGTTCCCGAACCTTACCGGCAAATCACAACACAAAGAGCCCGGAAATCAGTCTTCCTGATTTCCGGGCTTTTGGTAATGGAGGATATGGGGCTCGAACCCATGACCTCCCACACGTCAAGCGGACGCTCTCCCAGCTGAGCTAACCCTCCATTGGTGCTTATTATACAACAGCCGCTACGGATTTGTAAATAATTATTTGAAAAAAAAGAAAACTTTTTTTTGAGAAAAAGGAACCGTCCCCTTTTCTCTTTCCGGATCAGTCCTTAGGCCGTATCTTCAGCCCCTCTACTACAGAGGCAGTCACTTTTGTCTTTTTCCCTTTGGTTTCAGCTCGCAGGTAGATGAACCCGAACACGCAGAAGACGACCGCTCCGATGAAGTTGACCAGCAGGTCCTTCATGGTGTCCAGGATACCGATGTCCAGATAACCGTCCGCGATCTCCAGAACCTCTCCGGAGGAAGTGAATATCTGCGTTTTTACGATGTCAGCTACCCGGAAGGCCTGCTGGGTGCCGGTCGGATCAAGTTTTGTTGACTGAAAACTCTGTATGATAAAATCCTTCTGCATATCCTGCTTAAGGAACAGATCCGCGCCGCACTCGATAAACTCCCACATCACACCGATGGTCATGGAGAAACAGAAAGCCACCATGACCAAATACAGCGGCGAAAGCCTGACATTCTTACTGTTGCGGTTGAGCAGATCGATGGTGACAAAACCTACGGCAGCGAACAGGAAACCATTAAGAGTATGAAGCATGGTATCCCATATTGGAATCGTGGTATAATAATGGTCCAGCTCTCCCAGTATCTCCGCCGCGAATATGAAGCAGTAAAGTATACCCTCAAGGAGCGGCGCAATCTCTATCTTCAACGCTCCTTCCAGAAAACTGGGAATCAGGAACAGTGCCAGGGTCAGCACGCACACGGCCGCGCTCTCATAATTATGAATGACGATGCTTCGAATAAGTGCGGCTACCACCATGAGCCTCAGAAGAGTGTACAGTATGAACACAACGCGATTTTCCTTAATCCTCGCATGAAGTCTTTTCAGATATCTGTTCAAAGCTTTCATAATAATATCCTTTCATGTATCAGAGAAAAAGGAACCGTCCCTTTTTCTCATTTTTCTCATAAGCGGGACATAATTCCGTTCAGGACCTGCTCGATCAGAAGCAGCGTCCCTTCGATTCCCAGGTGGGTCTTCAGGGTGAGGTCCACATATCCCATGCCGGGCAGTTCGATTTCGATGCCGCAGAAGGTCCGGTTCTTCAGCATCATTTCGGAGATCACGTTGGCGTTGGAAAACAGGAGTTCTGCGTGGCCTGCATCGGTCTCCTCCATCCCGAGATAGGTGGTGAGAAAGGAAGTGTATGCCTTCTTCCGGGCGGTGTTTCCCACCACACAGAACGAAACTCCTCTGGGCTTTCCGTACATCTGGTAAATCCCGTTTATCTTGTAAAAGGCAAGAGCCCGTGCCTTCTCCATCTCTTCTGTGAAGGTATCCAGGCTGGAAACGAAGGGGGCGGCCTTCTGCGCCGTCCGGAAATGGCAGGCTGTCCCGGGGAATTCCGGATGAATTTCCGTCTGGATGGGAGAAGCAGCTTTTTCCGTGCGGCCGGAGGATGAGATCTCTTCCAGTCTGGCGCAGACTTCCCGCATCATCTTCTCCGTGGCGGAAAAACCGATGGGCAGGGTATCGCAGACATAGAAGGGGACAGAGAATTCTTCCTCCATGTATTTTGCCGCCAGAAGCCCCATCTCCGGGTCGAGCACTACATTCAGGTCTGCATCCGGCATAGAATACAGCTCTTCCAGGGAACTGTCGGCGCAGAGTACTGCATTTACTTCGATCCTGCAGAGTGAAAAAAGACGTTTTAATTCTTTGATATCACCTTCAAAATACCGATTCCAGATGGAAATACCAAGGAGGTTTATGGAAGCTTTGTACGCTCCCTCATTGTTGTCAGATGACATCTGGCTGATGCCTGCCACATTACGGCTGACAGCGAAATCTGTCTCCTGCCCCTTCCAGAACGGCGCCGCAACCTGGGAAAGAAGGGCGTAAGCCGCTTCACTGTACCCTTCTTCAAAGGAGATGGAATAGCCGGGCGATTCCAGCATCACCACTCTGCTGCCTCCCAGGGTCTGCCTTGCGATTTCCAGGAGATTGTCCCCGATCAGGGCTGCTCCGGGCGAGTTCACGATCCCGAGAAGATCGAAATCAATGTTTTCCCGGATGAACAGCAGCGCTTCCCGTACCTTATCCCGGGTACCGTAGACATAGTCATATCCGTCAAGATAGGTGCACGGAACCCGGTCCTGCCGGAAGAACCAGTCGTTCAGGTAATTGTAATCTACGGGAGCCCTCTCCCCCTTTTCATTCACGGGAAGATAAAGCAAAGGCCGCATGACCAGGAAGCCGGAGGTCGTGCTGTGATAGAATCGGCATCCCATAGGACCGTTAAACAGAACGATTGTTTTCTTCATCCCTTCCAGGGCAAAGATTATTCCGGTAAGACCGTCAGGCGAAATACTTCTGATACAGCTTTCTGTCATGCAGCCATTCCCCCTCCTTCCGTCCTGCAAGCCCCAGCGCCCACCGCCGAAGCACGCTGACGCCGGAAAGCGTCCCGGCCTGCGCCGTCATGGGCATATTGTCCAGAATGTAATTTCCCGGAGAAAACGCTGTGGTATAATTGGCTACCACGATATCCGGAGACAGCTCCTCTATCTTTTTCTCCGCTGTCCGGATATCGAACAGCTCCTGCGTTACTGCCTGGACCTTTTCACTGCGGCATATTCTGATTCCCTGATGAAGATAATCCAGGACGCCTACCCAGACTGCCTCGATTCCTGCGTCCTCCGCAGCCAGGAGGAGCCAGTCCATATTGGTACTGATAGTCGTCATGAGAAGCTTTTTCCCGGAAAGAAGCGGCCGCAGCTCCCCGATCGCCTTATGGTACCCCTTTTCCTCCTCCCGGAGAGCAGCCTCTGCCAGTCTGTGGAGCGGCTTCTCCATCTGTGGCCGGGATCTTTTATCAGCTTTCTCTCCCTGTGTTCCAATGCTTTCAGGTCCTGTTGTTTCCTCTGTTCCGATGCTTTCCGATTCTGTGGTTTCCTCTGTTCCGATGCTTTCCGGTCCTGCAGTTTCCTCTGCCGGAGGCTCTTTCTCAAAAAACTCCGCGATCCTTCCGACAAATTCCTTCGTCTCCTGAAAGCCTGTGGGCAGAGCTCCGGGAAGAAACCTGCAGCCATAGTTCTCCATCAGCCAGGTTTTCAGCTCCGTATTATCGGCGCTATCCACTGCCAGGATGTTCAGAGGCGCCGCAAGAAAATTCCGCATTTCGGCTGCGCTCGCGTTTCCGAGAAACCTGCAGTTGATGCGGATTCCCATTTTCCCCAGCAGTCCCTTTATCCACCGGAAATTTACTTCCGCATTGTTGGACACCCCTACTTCCCCGACGATATTCACGGTCCCGGGGCGTTTCTCCGGATACCGTTCGATCAGACCTTCCGCCACCGTATGAAGGCACATGCGGATCCCTTCCATATAATCACCGGCGATATCCCCATCGGCAGGAATCACCAACACCGGAATTTCGGGCGTTGAAAGGTTTTCCGCCTCCCGGATATCGTCCCCGATGATCCCGCTGGTACAGGAGCTCACAACGATCACAGCTCCGGGCTTTCTGTCCAGCGCTGCCCGGACAGAAGCCTTCAGCCTGTCCATCCCGCCGAACACTACCTCTGTCTGTGAAAGATCGGTGCTTTCAAAATTCGGACTGATGGCAGAAGGAAGAAGAATTCCCCTGTTGAAAAGGTTCTTACGGCCTGGGGAGGTAATGTTCTGCCAGGTAAAGAAGGCGCAGGCTTTTGGCGCGTGGGCGATCACAATGGCATCGGACAGACGCACCGCTGTAGTCACCGCGCCATTGAAGGCGCAGCCGTAGAGAGGAGGTCTCTTTGCGGGGACTTCTCCATGATCTCTCAGGGGTATCTGGAAATCCGATCCTGCACCTGTATGCTCCTGCAGACCGTCGACTTTCGACATTCCCTTATCCGAGGCTGTCTCCTCCGGTAACTTGTCGTCGATCCGCATCCCTTCCACTGAGACTGCCTCTTCCATCAGTTTATGGACTGTCTCTGTACTTTCCCCTGAAACACTTTCCCCCTGCGTTTTCCAGGCGGCATGTACCCATTTTGCAGTGAGGGGTTCCTGTGTTTTCCAGGAAGTGTGCAGCCATCCTGTGGAAGCAGTTCCGTCCTGAGGAAGATTCAGACTTCCTGTGCTGCCTTCTTCCAGCACCACTTTCTCCAGCTCCTCATCCTCCAGAGGCTGTGCCTCGCAGAGAGGAAGGCCCCCGGCAATTTCCTGCGCCAGTTTCAGAAATATCCGGTACTCATCTGCGTACACTTCCTGAGACGGAGGCGTATCCAGAATATGATCTGCCTGATTTCCTGTCTGATTTCCTGTCTGATTTCCCGGTTGAGATCCCCTGCCCCGGAAAGAACCCTTCTCTTTTGCAGAAAATCCCTGCATCCTCTCATATTCCAGAGCTGTCACTGTACACTTTTTCTCCTCTGCCCTGGCAAAGGCATCGCTTCTGGGGATTCTGGCGCAGATTGGAAGATGTACGGCTGCGGCAAAGCGCTCCACCCGTTCCTCTTCTCCCGCCACATTTCTCCGGTTAAAGATGATCCCTGCGACCCTTTTATGCTCCTTCCCATCGTAATTCCGGATCCCCCGGAGAATATTATTTGCGGCATAGAGGGCCATGAACTCCCCGCTGGTCACCAGAAATACCGCGTCTGCGTATTCCCGCCGGATGGGAACGGCAAAGCCTCCGCAGACCACGTCCCCCAGTACATCGTAAAGGATCAGGTCATACTTCTCTTTGACCTTATTTCTTTCCAGAAACTCAAAGGGGGAAATGATTCCTCTGCCTGCGCAGCCGACCCCCGGCTTCGGGCCGCCTGCCTCAATACACCCGATCCCTTTGAAGCCTGCCTTGAGGATTTCCTCCGGCCGGGCTTCTTCCTTCGGGACACTCCGAAGATACTCCAGCACTGTAGGAAGGATCTTTCCAGACAGAAGGAGACGTGTGGAATCGTGTTTCGGGTCGCACCCGATCTGCAGCACCTTTTTTCCTTCGATGGCCAGAGCCGCGGACAGATTCGCGCAGATCGTGGATTTTCCGATCCCGCCCTTTCCATAGATCGCAATCTGCATCATAAGCCGAGGGTATCCTTAATATCGTCCATCACGCCTTTAAGCTTCTCATCCATATCGGACTTTTCCCAGGCTTCCTTTGCCTTGTCCTTTGCTTCCACAGCCTTTTCCTTCAGCACTGCCGCGCCGGCAGCCGCTTTCTTATCCAGTTCGTTCTTTTCTATAAAATCAGAAACCCTCTCTTTTGCGGCCTGTGCTCCATCATGAAGCTTCGTGTCCATATCGGCGTTTACCCAGGCTTCCTGGGCCTTGTCTACCGCTTCTTCCGCCTTGTTCATCAGCGTACCCATCGTTTCCATTGCGGAGCGTGCTCCATCGTGGAGCTTCGTATCCATATCTGCGTTTACCCAGGCTTCCTGGGCTTTATCTACCGCTTCTTCTGCTTTGTCCAGCAGAGTATTCATCGTTTCCCTCAGATTCATTCTGCTTCCTCCTTATCATTTTTACTGAAGACCGCGGGTTTTTTCCTCCGGCAGTCAGGAACCTTTCAGATATTCTCTCAGCACGTTCAGCCCTTCGGCTGGTACACAGAACCGGCTGCGGTCTGTCTTTATCTCGTTCCACACCTCCTCAAGATCGAACCATCGTACTTCTGAAATTTCTGCTTCCTGCAGGGTCAGTGTCTTAATATCTACGAGGCCTTCATACACGTAAACACTCGTCACTTCATTGTCCCGGAACATCTTCCCGTGGAACTCTTCCTCATACTGGATCCGGAAAGATCCCGCATAGTGCAGTTCATTTTCTGAGGCTGTTATTCCAAGCTCTTCCGCAAGTTCCCTGATGGCCGACTCCAGCGGCCCGTCACCGGCCGGAATGTGTCCGGCGGACGATGTATCATACAACCCGGGAAACGAATCTTTTTCCTCGCTCCGTTTCTGCAGCAGGATATCGTATCCATGGCTGTTCTTCCTCGTGATCCATACATGGGCCGTGCGATGGAGAATTCCATCTCTGTGGGCTTCATCACGGGGAATTGTCTTTCCGACAGGCCGGCCGGATTCATCAACAATATCAAGATACTCCTGTGTTTCCATCGTTGCCATATACTGTCCTCACCCTTTTCAATGCAGTTTTTCTGCCCACTCATCCTCTTTGAATCCAACCATCACAAAATCTTCTCCCACCACGAGCGGACGCTTGACCAGCATCCCATCCGTGGCTAATAAAGCGAGCTGCTCCCCTTCACTCATTTCAGGGAGTTTCCTGGAAAGACCCATCTCACGATATGGTATCCCACTTGTGTTGAAAAACCGTTTCAGAGGCAGACCGCTCATGGAATAGTATTTCCGCAGATCTTTTTCATCGGGATGATTTTCTTTGATATCTGTAAGTTCATATTCGATACCCTTATCGTCCAGCCATTTCAAAGCCTTCCTGCATGTTGTACATCTGTTATAGCAATACACTTTAAGCATAACCCTTCTCTCCTTCCTGCAGACGTCTGTTCCCCATTTTGCCTCGAACGCCCTCTTAGCCCCGGCTTTCTGAAACATCCCGGCTGTATAGTTTTGCCTTCCGGACAACTGGCAATTCAGGCGTCCTTATTTCTGTGATCTGCCTTCCCGAGCACGGATGCCAGTGTCTTCATCAACAGTCCGACATCCACCGGCTTTGCGATATGTGCCTGCATGCCTGCTTCCAGAACCGCGATCTCATCTTCTTTAAAGGCATTCGCCGTCATCGCCAGAATCGGGATATCCGCGAGATCTTTGTTATTCAACGAGCGGATTTCCCTGGCAGCTTCATATCCATCCATTACCGGCATCTGGATGTCCATCAGAACAGCGTCATAATATCCTGGCTCAGAGGCGGAAACCATATCCACCGCGATCCTGCCATTCTCAGCGGTCTCCACCGTAAAGCCGGCCCCGGAGAGTATCATATTGGCAATTTCCATGTTGATCATGTTGTCCTCAACCAGCAGCACCCGTCTGCCTGTGAAGTCAACTACGGTATTTTCCTGATCCTCTCCCGTACTGTCTGTCTTTTCCGGCCGGTCATAGGTTACGTCCTTCTCTTCGGCCAGCTTCAGCTTCAGGCGGATCACAATGGTCGTACCGCTTCCCGGTGCAGTGATCACTTCAATGGTGCCGCCCATCAGGTCGACAATGCTCTTGGTGATCGACATCCCCAGTCCGGTCCCTTCCACACCGCTGACGGTCGAAGTACGTTCTCTTTCGAAGGCAGTAAAAATCTTCTCTGCAAATTCCCTGGACATGCCGATTCCACTGTCCTGGACCCTGATCTCATAGGACCCGTATCCGTTTTCCCCGCTGCCGGTTTCGCAAAGTGAAGCGGTAATATTTCCTCCCTCCGGAGTAAACTTATATGCATTGCTGAGGACATTCAGCAGGACGCGGTTCAGGTTTTTTCTGTCGCACCAGACATACTGATTCTGTACCTGGCTGGTATGGACCTGGAAATCCAGCTTCTTCTGCTTCATCTGTTCTGAAAACAGGTCGTAGATGCTGTCAAACAACACCCGAAGATCGATGGGCAGAAATTCCAGTTCGATCGTTCCGCTTTCAATGCGGCTCATTTCAAGGATATCATTGATCAGCGCAAGAAGATGCTGGCTGGAGCTTTCGATCTTTCCGAGATACTCATGTGTCTTACGGATATCTTCTTCCTTCTGCGCCAGATTTGTGTAGCCGATGATCGCGTTCATCGGAGTGCGGATATCATGTGACATATTAAAGAGAAAGCGGCTCTTTGCCAGACTGCTCTCCACTGCGTGAATCTTTTCCCTCTCTGTCGTTTCATGCTTCTGCCTTACGATATTCTGGATATACAGCATGACGGCAAGGCCGACGAAAATGAACACGATCAGGATGATTCCATCCCAGAGAAGCATCTTTCTCACCTGCCGGATACTGTCCGCCTCGGCCAGACGCTTTACAAACCACAGCAGAGCGGAATAAACCAGCAGGGCAAACAAAGCGATTCCCGAAGTGGATATCCCGCTGTATTCCGTGAGTGTGCTCCTGATCACTGTCCTCCAGTAGAATACAAACCCCAGCAGGCACCAGAATGCCAGCAGCAGGAAAGCTTCGCCCGCCATGGCATCCATGGCCGCCACCCCGGGAATAAGCTGCACAATGAGAAATATCACTGAAATAAACGCGCCGATCAGCCCGGTAACTGTCGTTTTTCTGTTCCCCTCGGCCCTGGCCAGCTTAAATGCCGCTGCAGAGCAATACCCGAACCCGATGATCGCGCCGAGAGATGTCAGATCGACAAACCATACCAGTGTGTTCCTTCCCAGCAGGGAAAGGAGTACGGACAGCGCCAGGATGAAAACAATACTGTAGGTAGTATTCTGAAATTTCTCAGACAGGATCCGATCCTCCGCCATGGTGGCCAGTACACGGGTTGTTGCACGATAACCACCGATGATCCCGGTCAGGATGGCCGCAACGGCTGTTATCGTCATGATGGCCAGACCAGCGTTTCCCATGACGGACTTCGCTGCAAAGAATGTCGGTACGGAAGCAAGGCCTCTTAATCCGTCAAGTCCTTCTATATACGCCTGCCAGGACGGAAAACCGTCAGGCACAGCGCAGACGCTTACGAATGTCATCGCAATATAAGCAAATGCTGCCACCACAATGGAGCTCTGAATGATGCTTCCGGACTTCCTGATCGGGAATCGAAAATGGGCTGTATCAAACGCTGTGACCTCAAATCCGACGAAGGCCCAGGGGGCCATAATAACCAGGCTGAGAACCGCATATCCCCTGTT
>JAFOJB010000042.1 GCA_017420455.1 Blautia sp. | reverse complement strand
CCTGGTGCCTTGAAAAAGCATGCGTTCTTCAGGCAATGAAGCCTGGCAGGGAAGTCAGGAATTGTAACCAGAAAAATCTTTCGGATTACCGCTCATCAAATAATAAAACATGGCTATTCAAAGAATCCTGTGGTATGATTAAAAAAGAACACGGAAGCAGAAACAAAACACTATACTCTGTGAATCATATGGTTAACGAGGAGGGATGATGCATGGGAACGTACGTTAATCCGGGAAATCAGGCATTTGCGGAAATAGCTGATGAGGATTATGTAGATAAGACAGGTCTGATCGACCTGATCAATAAGACAATAGGCAGAAAAAATAAGCTTACCTGCGTTTGCAGGCCGCGGCGTTTTGGAAAATCCTACGCCGCCAGGATGCTGACTGCTTATTACGATTGTACCTGTGACTCCCACGCCCTGTTCGATCATAGAGATATTGCGAAGACAAAGGAATATCTTTCCTGTCTGAATCAGTTTAATGTCATATACCTGGATATATCCGGGTTTGTTTCAGAAGTTAAGGAAGAGAATGGCTCACTGAGAGAAATACCTGCAAGAATTAAAAAAGCAATCTGGAAGGATCTGGTTGAGTCAGGCTTTGTGCCTCGTGAAAATGACAGTCTGAATGATTTTCTCCTCCGATGCTTTCACCAGCTTTCCGGAAAACCATTTGTATTTATCATTGACGAATGGGACTCCCTGATCAGAGAAGCAAAAGACGACACAACAGCCCAGGAGGCTTACATAAACCTTCTGCGCAGCTGGTTCAAAAACGCCAATTTCACACCTAAGGCGGTTGCTGCCGCGTACATGACGGGTATATTACCCATCAGAAAAGATGGCTCACAATCAGCGATCTCCGATTTCAGGGAACTGTCAATGCTATATCCCGGCCAGTACGCAATGTACACTGGTTTTACAGAAAGTGAAGTCAGGAGATTATGCCGGAAAAACCAGTTTCCCTTTGAGGATATGAAACAATGGTATGACGGATATCGGTTATCCGATACGACTTCCATATACAATCCGTATTCTGTGATGAATGCCCTGGAGGAAGGTATGTGCCGTTCTTTCTGGGGAAAGACATCTGCCTCAGAGGCATTAACGGACTACATTAACATGAACTTTGATGGTCTTCAGGAGATGATTGCCCAGTTGATCATCGGTTCAGAAGTGAGAGTCAATACAGCGCGGTTTCAGAATGATTTTGACAGATTCCGTTCAAAAGACGACATTCTTACGCTTCTGGTTCATCTTGGATATTTAACCTACGATTCACAAAAGGAAACTGTTCATATCCCGAACGAAGAAGTAAGAGGCGAATTTGAAGGTTTCCTGAAGGAAGACGATTTCAGCGGACACTGGGTCCGTCTGATCGGGAGATCCAGAAAGCTGCTGAAGGATACATTGGCCGGAGACGGAAATACAGTTGTCGCTGCTCTGGAAGAAATAAGAGGAGAGCAACATGCTCCTCTCTATTATAATGACGAACAGGCTTTGAGAGCGGTTATCAAATACGCCTACCTGGACGCGATCGGTAAATATATAAAGATTGAGGAAATGCCGTCCGGCAAGGGGATTGCAGATGTTGTCTTTATCCCCGGCCCTCTTTCCAGACTTCCTGCCATGATCGTCGAATTAAAATGGAACAGAACCGCTGATGGCGCGATCGCCCAGATCAGGAACAGACAATACACCGCTTCGTTAAAGCCCTTTGCAGGTAATATCCTGCTTGTCGGAATCAATTACAATGAAAAGACCGGAAAGCACACCTGCGCCATCGAAATATCCTGAACACACAGGAACGGCGAAAGCCGTATTTTGTCAAACACAAAAGGACGTATAAACCGGATGAGCCAAAACAGAGCGCATGAATCACTTAAAACCCACGGAATTGCTCAGAGAAGACGGAGTTCATTCTACACAGGATGGCTATGAAGCCTTTGGCAATTATACATACCAGAACATCAAGGAAACTCTGAAAAGAAATGCTTCGGCATTTTAAAAACTGATCAGTGAAAATAAAAGGAGGAAAGGAAATGAAACTTCATTGCTGGAAAGATATTGACTATAGAGGAACCGTTGTCCGGGTCGATTATGAAGCCGTGGATATAGACGGCAGGCCCTGGATGAAATATGCCAATGTTTATCTCCCATATGGCTATGACGCAACGAAGGCCTATAATATCCTTTATCTCATCCACGGAGGCGGAGGG
>JAFOJB010000443.1 GCA_017420455.1 Blautia sp. | reverse complement strand
TTACCGGAAGGAAAACCGCTTTCTGTGGACCAGAAAACTGTTCAGACTGTAACGGCCGGAAGAATGACAGTAGGGAAAAGGAGACAGAATAAGAGGAGAATATCTCATGAAATGGAATCGTTTTACGATAGATACGATCACGGAAGCAGAGGATATGATCATCAGCACGCTGGCCGACCTGGGGATTGAAGGGGTCGAGATTGAGGACAGCCAGCCGCTTTCGGAAGAGGACAAAGCGCAGATGTTTGTGGATATCATGCCGGACGCCCCGGATAATGACGGAAAAGCAAAGCTGTCCTTCTATCTGGAAGAGGACGCGCCGGTGGAAAACATTCTGCAGACAGTGGAGGAGGCCCTGGCGGATCTTCGCTCCTTTATGGAGATCGGCTCCGGCACCATCACCCGCTCGCAGACCGAGGACAAGGACTGGATCAACAACTGGAAGGAATATTTCCACCAGTTTTATGTGGATGACATCCTCATCGTTCCTTCCTGGGAGGAGGTAAAGCCTCAGGATCAGGAGAGGATGATCCTGCACATCGATCCCGGTACAGCTTTCGGGACAGGAATGCATGAAACCACCCAGCTGGTCATCCGCCAGCTGAAGAAATACGTGAAGAAGGGTACTCTCCTGCTGGACGTAGGTACAGGCAGCGGGATTCTCGGCATAGCAGCCCTGAAGCTTGGAGCGGCTCATGTCCGGGGGACGGACCTGGATCCCTGCGCACTGTCCGCTGTGGAGGAAAACAGGGAATCCAACGATATTCCCCAGGAAGACTTCGAGATGGTCATCGGGAATATCATCGATGATAAAGAAATCCAGGACTGGGCAGGATATGAGAAATATGATATCGTAACCGCCAATATCCTTGCCGATGTCCTGATAAACCTGACTCCTGTCATCACCTCCCGGCTGAAGAAGGGCGGGATCTATATCACCTCCGGAATTCTGGACGTGAAGGAGGAGGACGTGGTCCGCTGCGTGAAGGAGAACGGTCTTGCGGTGGTGGAGATCACCCGACAGGGAGAATGGGTCTGCGTGACCGCCAGAAAGGACTGAGAACCAGGATATGCAGCGTTTTTTCATAGAGCCTTGGCAGCTGGACGAGCCGCAGCATCTGATCCATATAAAAGGAGAGGATGTGAACCATATTAAAAATGTGCTCCGCATGAAGGCGGGGGAAGAGCTCTGGGTGAGCGACGGGGAGAAAAAGGAGTATCACTGCAGGATCGAAGAGCTTCTTCCCGACGAGGTGCTCCTTCGGATCCTGTACGCGCAGGGGCCGGAATACGAGCTGAAAAGCCGGATCTACCTGTTCCAGGGGCTTCCCAAGGCAGACAAGATGGAGCTGATCATACAGAAGGCGGTGGAGCTTGGGGCTTTTGCCATTGTCCCTGTGAGTACCCGCCGCTGCGTGGTAAAGCTGGATGAGCAGAAGGCCAGAAAGAAGGCGGAGAGATGGCAGGAGATTGCCAGAAGTGCCGCCAAGCAGTCCAAAAGACTGCAGATTCCGCAGGTTTTTCCGGTCAGGACCTGGAAAGAAGCCCTGGAACTGGCAGAGGACCTGGACGTTGTGCTGATCCCCTATGAGCTTTATCATGGGATGCAGAAGACCCGGGAGACTCTGTCGGCGATCCGCCCTGGACAAAGTATCGGGGTCCTGATCGGGCCTGAGGGCGGGTTCGAGGAGGAAGAGGTGCAGCAGGCGCTGGAGAGGGGAGCCCTGCCTGTATCTCTTGGCCGCAGGATCCTCCGCACAGAAACGGCGGGTATGACAATGCTTTCCGTACTGATGATGCAGCTGGAAGAGGACTGAAACCAAAAGGAGAAATACCTCTTATGGAAATCTATTTTGACAATTCCGCGACTACCCGGTGCTATGATGAGGTCCGGGATATCGTAGTAAAGACCATGACCGCGGATTACGGAAATCCTTCCGCCATGCACCGGAAGGGCGTGGAGGCAGAGGAGTATGTAAAGGAAGCAGCCCGCCGCATCGCCAGGATCCTGAAGGTTGATCCGAAGGAGATCCTGTTTACCTCCGGAGGAACCGAATCCGACAATATGGCAGTCATCCAGACAGCCATGGCCCTGAAGCGTTCCGGGAATCACGTGATCACCACCAAGGTTGAACACCCCGCAGTGCGCGAGCCTGTTTCGTATCTGGAGAAGCAGGGCTTCGAGGTTACGTATCTCCCTGTAGATGAACACGGAGTGGTAAAACAGCAGGCGCTTCAGGAAGCCCTTCGTCCGGATACCATTCTGGTATCCATCATGCAGGTGAACAATGAAACAGGGGCGGTGATGCCGGTGGAGGAGTACGGATCCCTGATCAAAAGGCTTTCTCCCGGCGCGGTATTCCATGTGGATGCCATCCAGTCCTTTGGAAAGTTCCCCATCTACCCCAGAAGATCAAAGATCGATCTTTTATCTGTCAGCAGCCATAAGATCCATGGCCCGAAGGGCGTGGGCTTTCTCTACATCCGCAGCGGCGTGAAGATCCTGCCCCTGATCCTCGGAGGAGGGCAGCAGAACGGAATGCGTTCCGGGACGGACAATGTGCCCGGCATCGCCGGTATGGGACTGGCGGCGGAGATGGTGTATCAGAACCTGGAGGAGAATGTGCGGCATCTCAGAGAACTGCGGAAGTACATGATCGAGGGCCTCGCCGGAATCGAGGGGGTCCATGTCAATGGCATGCCTTTCCCGGAAGGAGCTCCTCATATCATCAGCGCCACATTTGACGGGATCCGGAGCGAGGTACTGCTTCATGCCCTGGAAGACAGGGGCGTATATATTTCGGCAGGGAGCGCCTGTTCCAGCCATAAAAGAAAACCCAGCGCCACCCTTTCGGCCATGGGGCTTTCCCGGGAACAGATCGAAAGCACGGTACGGATCAGCTTTTCCGAGGAGAATACGCTGCAGGAGGCAGAGCAGGCGCTCGGAATCCTGCGGGAACAGGTAAGCGTTCTCCGAAGATACGCAAGACACTGATACGATGGAGGAAGCTATGAAATTTCATGCATTTATGGTTAAATACGCGGAAATTGCCATCAAAGGCAAGAACCGCTATCTGTTCGAGGATGCGCTGGTACGCCAGATGAATCTTGCCCTCTCCGGGACGGAGGGGGATTTCCGCGTTGTGAAGGAGCAGGGCCGGGTATATGTATTCTGCCCGGAGGAATACGACTATGAAGAGACAGTCGCCGCTCTTTCAAAGGTGTTCGGAATCGTAGAATTCTGTCCTGTCATGATCTTTGAGGATCAGGGGATCGAAAAGACCTGCAGAGACGTCGTGGAATATATGAACAGCGTCCATCCCGGCTTCAGTGATACCTTTAAGGTATACACCCGCCGCGCCAACAAGAATTACCCGATGACCTCCATGGAGGTCAGTGCCGAAGCAGGCCATGCTGTTCTGGAGGCTTTCCCGGATGCTTCCGTGGATGTGCATGAGCCGCATCTTACGGTATCGATCGAGATCCGGGACAGGATCTATGTTTATTCCACCTCCATCAAAGGGCCGGGAGGCATGCCCGTGGGAACCAACGGAAAGGCAATGCTGCTGCTTTCCGGCGGGATCGACAGCCCTGTGGCAGGCTATATGATCGCCAAGCGGGGGGTACAGCTGGACGCCTGCTATTTCCATGCTCCGCCATATACCAGCGAGAGGGCAAAGCAGAAGGTCGTGGACCTGGCGAAGATCGTAGCGCAGTACAGCGGCCCGATCCGCCTGTATGTGGTGAACTTTACGGATATCCAGCTTTACATTTATGACAGATGCCCCCATGATGAGCTTACTATCATCATGCGGAGATACATGATGCGTATCGCGGAGCATTTTGCCGGCGAAGATAAATGCCTGGGCCTGGTTACCGGAGAGAGCATCGGACAGGTGGCCAGCCAGACCATGCAGAGCCTTGCCGCTACGAACGAGGTCTGCACCATGCCGGTATACCGCCCGGTGATCGGTTTTGACAAGCAGGAGATCGTGGAGGTTTCCCGGAAGATCGGTACCTTTGATACCTCCATCCTTCCCTATGAGGACTGCTGTACCATTTTTGTGGCAAAGCATCCGGTGACAAAGCCGAACCTGGCAGTCATCCGGAAATCCGAGACAAAGCTGGAGGAGA
>JAFOJB010000442.1 GCA_017420455.1 Blautia sp. | reverse complement strand
GCACCGGCCTCTATGGCGACTTTGTCAGGAATTCACTCCGGAAACGGGGCATTACCTCTCCCATCCCCACGCCGGACATGGAGAACGGCTGCTGCTACTGCTTTGTGGACAGTAAAGGCGAACGTTCCTTTATTTCTTATCATGGGGCTGAATACCGCTTTCTGCCGGAATGGTTCTCTCTTCTGGATGCAGAAGAATTTGATACCGTCTATATCTGCGGCCTGGAGATCGAGGAGGAGACCGGGGAAAACATCGTGGCCTTCCTGGAAGAACATCCCTCTCTGCAGATCTATTTCGCGCCGGGTCCCAGAGCTGCCAGGATTTCCAGGAACCTGTTTTCCAGGATCTGCTCCCTCTCTCCCATCCTGCATCTCAATGAAAAAGAGGCGGTCGATCTGACAGGCGTCCCCGTGTACCGCGACGCCGCTGTTTCTCTGTATGAGAAGACAAAAAACATTGTCATCATTACGCTGGCCGACCAGGGATGTTATTACTATGACGGTGTGCATTCCGCACTCATTCCGTCCTTCCCCGCAGTCCAGGTGGACACCATCGGTGCAGGGGACGCGCATATAGGCGCGGTGATCGCCTCCAGAAAGCTGGGTGTATCTCTCTCCACCGCCATCGAAACCGCAAACAGGATCGCCGCGGCCGTGGTAGAGGTTTCCGGCGCCCTCCTTCCGGACGAAGCCTTCGACACAGCCTTCTGAGCCAAAGTACAACATCGCAGGATTGGCCCTTCCCCGCCGGGATGACGCTCTGCAGGTATGCATCTACTGAGCCTTGGTGTCCGCTGCAGGTATGCATCTTCTGAGCCTTGGTGCCCGCTCCGCAGGTATGGAAAAGGGAAGGATCCCCCCTGCCTCAGAGTGGTCACACGGCCTTCAGGGCTTTGATCACTGCCTGCGCGAAGCGGTCTCTGTCAAGATCCAGCACCACAAAGGTATTCTTTACGCCGAATTTGATATCCGTGTCTCTGTCGGACACCGTTTTTCCAAAGGTCAGCTTTCCCCGGGTCTCGACAAAGACCCCTGCCTCCTCTCCGTAGAACATGTCCGGGCAGGCCGCGAAGAGCACAGGACACGCATCGTGGACATAATAGTTTTTTACCCCCTCCAGCTTTTCATACAGTCTTCTTGTCACCTGTGACGATTCCCGGAACAGGCGGCAGCCTTTGCTGTCAAAGGTATCCAGGTCTTCCATCTCTTCCCGGGTCAGGTTCGCCTTCATGGTGACATCCAGGCCGCACATCACAACAGGAATCCCGCTTTTAAACACCGTCTGGGCCGCATAGGCATCCGCGTAGATATTAAATTCGGCAGCCGGGGTCCGGTTTCCTCCTATATCCGCTCCGCCCATGATCAGGATCCTTTTCAGACAGGAAGGAAGGTCTCTATATTTCTGCAGCGCAATGGCTGCATTGGTTTCCGGGCCCAGCAGGATCAGCTGAAGCTCCCCTTTGCATTCCCTGGCGCAGCGATAGATGGCATCCCAGGCCGGGATCTCTTCCCGCACAGCCTGTGAAGAGGGAATCTCTGCCCCTCCCAGCCCATCCGCTCCATGAGCTTCGGGCGCTGTGGAAAGCTCTGTCATCAGCGGCTTTTTTGCCCCGGGAAATACCGGAATATCTTCTCTTCCTGCAAGGGAGAGTACATTTCTGGCATTCTCAAAGGTCCTTTCCAGTTCCGCGTTTCCACATACAGCAGAAACGCCCCTGATTTCAAAAAAGCCTTCCTTTTCCAGCTGCACTGCCGTCAGGAGAGCAACGGCGTCATCCACGCCGGTATCTGTATCGATCCAGACGGGCACTTTTTTCATATCGCCACCTCCCTGCCATGATAAAACTGCAGCGCTTCCACCAGAAGGTCGATATAGCGTTCCCTGTCAATTTCCATCATACATGCCGCATTCGGCGCTTTCCCCAGTCTTCCGCGGAAATCCGCCACGGTGGCGCCCCGGGTGTACTCACCCTGCAGCTCGATATCTACATACAGCTCCCTGGACTGGAATATTTCCGGATGTGTCAGAGCCAGTACCGCGCAGGGGTCATGCACCGGCGCCCCGCTGTAGCCCAGCTCCATGGGAAAGCGGTAGAAGAACTCCAGCCACCCCACTACAATTCTGGCGGTCTGGTTGCCCACAGCCAGGATCCTCGGGAAATCCGAGGGTTTGATGAGAGCCTTTTCCGTCACGTCCAGTCCGCTCATCAGAAGCGGAATTCCGGAATGAAACACAAGATAGGCTGCCTCCGGATCCACAAGGATATTGAACTCTGCGCCAGGGCACCAGTTTCCATGGGTCAGTCCGCCTCCCATAATGGAAATCTGTCCGATCTTCTCCTTCACCTCCGGATGCGCAAGAAGCAGCTCTGCCACATCGGTAAGAGGACCGGTCGCCACGATGGTGACCGGCTGGCTGCTTTCCGCAAGAACCTTCGCCATCAGATCTACCCCGGGAAGAGGCGAGAGCGGCTGATCCGGTTCCGGCAGCGCCGGTCCGTCCAGACCGCTTTCCCCATGCCAGTTTCCGGCTGTCACGGGATCGCCGTTCATGGGCTTATGTGCGCCGCTGGCAATGGGTGCGTCGATCCCAAGGAGAGCACACACCCGGCGTGCGTTCAAGGTGGTCTTGTCAAGGGTCTGGTTTCCGGAGACGGCTACCACTGCTCTGATGTCCAGAGCCGGATCCGCTTTCGCGAAGACCCAGGCAATGGCGTCGTCATGTCCAGGATCGCCGTCCAGGATAATTGGTATCTTATTCATGCAATCCTCCTCTTTAAACGCAGATTCCTGCCTGATACTGCCCTGCAGGCGCAAGACTGTACAGGTTTTTCCGACAGCATCCTCTCTGCCTGATGCTGCAGAGAACCCGCTGTTTTACCCGGCGTTTCCTCAGTCGAGCGCAGATGCGGCATGGCGCTTTTTGTCCTTTCTTCTCTGGTTCAGCGCAAACAGCACCAGAGACAGGATCGTTACAATATAGGGAATCGGCGCTACCAGGTTGGAATCCACACCTGTGGCGGAAACCTTGATGCCGAGAGCCTGGGCAAAGCCGAATACCAGGGCTGCCAGCATGGCTCCCACCGGCTCGCCGCCGCCCATGGACTGCGCTGCCAGTGCGATAAAACCCCGGCCAGCCACCATGTCGAGAGACCAGCCCATGGCGTAATACATGGACATATAGGCACCGCCGAGTCCTGCCAGAACTCCTCCGATGCCGATGGTGATATATCGGATCTGCTCCACGCTGACGCCCACCGAGGAAGCTGCATTGGGATTCTCTCCCACGGAACGGATATTCAGGCCGAGCGGCGTCTTATAGAGCAGCACGATGGTCAGCCACACAAGGATGAAGGCCGCATAGGTCAGCAGAGAATGGCCGGAGATCACCTTTCCCACCACAGGGATATCCCTGATGAAAGGGATCTGGATACCCGGGATCTGCAGTGACTTGGTGATCAGGGAAGTAGTGGAGGTAAGAGACTGTCCCATGGTTCCGTTGGTGATGACCTTTACCAGAAAGATGGTCCCGCCGGAACCCACCATATTGACGGCAGTACCCACAAGGATGATGTCTGTTTTCAGATGGAAGGCGAAGAAGCCCATAAGCAGAGCCTCCAGAAGCCCCACCACCATGGCGATGAGAAGCCCTGCGAACCAGCTCCCGGTCCAGTAGGCGCCAAGGGAGCCGAACAGGGCGGACATCATCATGATACCTTCCAGACCGATATTGGACACCCCGCCCTTTTCCCCGATGACTGCTGCCAAAGTAGCCAGCAGAATCGGAGTCGCAATACGGATGATGGAGAAAAAGAAATCTGTCGTGAGAATATTCATATTACTTTTCGCTCCTTTCTCCTGCTGAGAGTGCCTTCTGCGCCAGTTCCTCCCGGGCGCTCTTCACCACCAGCTTCTGCCGGTATCCGGACAGGAACTGCTGTGCCGCGAAGAAGATGAAGATCACGGCCTGGATGATGCTGATCAGCTGGGAAGGTACATTGGCGTTTGTAGACATCAGCGTACAACCCTTGG
>JAFOJB010000441.1 GCA_017420455.1 Blautia sp. | reverse complement strand
GAATAATCGAGCCCAAACAAGACAAGGGGACGGTTCTTTTGTCTTTTACAAAAGACAAAAGAACCGTCCCCTTGTCTGGCACAGGCCGTGAACTGTAACGCTATCGAAAGCTCTTAGCCCAGTTGATCAGGGAACCATGGTGGTTGTTTTCAATGATATCCTGGTACATGCGGTCGTTCAGGGGTCCGTTTTTCTTCATCTTTTCGTAGATGATCTTCTGGAGTTCCGGTACGGTCATTTCTTCGTAGGGTTTGTCCGCGGGAAGGGGAACGTCCTCCAGGCTGCGTCCGGTTCCTGCCGCTGCCGGGTTCCTGACAGATTCCGGGATTACAACCGGAGAGGCGTTCTCTGAAGGTTTCTGCTCTTCTACTGTCTGCGCTTCTGTTTTTTGTTTCTCAGCTGCCTGGCCAGACGGCATCTGCTTCTCCGGTTCCTGATCCCCGTCTGGCTGACTTCCGGCTGCCTGTTCCTCCTGTCCCTGATCTTCGGCTTTCCTGTTTCCGGCTGCCTGGGCTTCTGCCTTCTGATCCACGGCTGCCTGGTTTTCTGCCGTCCGTGTCTCCTTCTTCTGATCCACAACCGCGTGGTTTCCTGTTGTCTGTACATCCGCCTTCAGATCCAGGACTGCCTGGTTTCCGGCCTTCCGGGATTCCTTCGGCAGCTCCGCCTCTTCACTCTCCGGTCCGGAGCAGACGGCTGTCCCTTTCGTTTCCTCTGCCGGGATCCACACTTCTCCGGAGCCGGCAGGAATGTCTGCCTCCAGCCTTCCGTTTACAACGGCTGTCGTCCTGCCGGACAGAACTCCGAGGTACGCCCTGCCTTCCGCCGGGAGACTTACATGGGCGGTGTTCTCATCGTTGTTCACCGCGATCAGCACCGTTCTTCCTTCAAAGCTCCGGGAGAAGGCGAACTGCCTGGTGGTCAGAAGATGTTCCGTATAGCTGCCATAGGAAAGCGCTTTTTCCTGCTGCCTTATCCGGCCAAGCCTTGCGATCACATCGGTACACCAGTTCCAGGATACCGCGGTTTTTCCCTCTGAAGGTACGGCATTTTCTGCCGGGGAATGGTCTTTTGGGACCAGCTGCAGGGCCGGACGGATTTCATCATCGGGACCGCCGCGCACCTTTCTTCCCTCAATACCGAATTCCGAGCCGTAATAGACGGACGGAATTCCCGGTAATGTATAAAGGAGAATATGAACCGGAACAAAATGGGACTTGTTGGCAAGCCTCGTATAGATCCTCTCCACATCATGGTTGTCCACAAAATTGTAAAGCTTTCTGACGCCCATATCATTCAGTCTGCGTACCGTATGCGCGATCTCAAAATAGTTGTGGTCGTTGTGTCCGGAATAAAGGGCCTTCTGGAGATGATAATTCGTCACAGAATGAAGCATTCCCGGATTCACCCAGCGGGAATACTCCCCATGGATCACCTCTCCCATCAGCCAGAATTCCGGTTTCACGGTATCCGAAAGCTTCCGCAGCGTCTGCATAAATCCAAAGTCCAGTACATCTGCCGCGTCCAGCCGGATCCCATCCACATCAAATTCACTGACCCAGAAACGGATCACATCGCAGATATACTCCTGCACCTGGGGATTTCTCTGGTTCAGCTTTGCCAGAAGATTGTACCCGCCCCAGTTGTCATAGGAAAAACCATCGTTGTATTCATTATTTCCCCAGAAATTCACATTGCAGTACCAGTCCCTGTAAGGGGAATTCTCCCGGTTCTGCCGGATATCCTGAAAGGCGAAAAAGTCTCTTCCCGTATGGTTGAAGACCCCGTCGAAAATCACGTGGAGCCCTTCTGTGTGACATTTTTTTACAAAATCCTTCAGGTCCTCATTGTCTCCCAGCCGGCTGTCCAGCTTCCTGTAATCTGTGGTCTCATATCCATGGCCCACCGATTCAAACAAAGGTCCGATATAAACAGCGCTGCATCCGATCTCTCTGATATGCTCTATCCAGGGAAACAGCTTCCGGAGCCGGTGCACGACCTCCCCATAAGGATTCTGCTTCGGTGCGCCCAGAAGCCCCAGCGGATAAATGTGATAGAAAACTGCTTCGTCATACCATGCCATATTCTTCGTTCCTTCCCTGATACAGTTCCTTACAGTCTGTCCATGATCTGGAGGAGCTGCTCCATATCCGGATCGATGGCGATGGGTTCTCCCGCCGCCCTGATGGCGTTGGGGGTATCCTTCAGTCCGTTTCCGGTTACGATGCTCACAACAGAAGCCTCCTCCGGGATCAGCGACAGCTCCAGGGCTTTCTTTACTCCTGCCGTGCCGGTCACCCCGGCGGGCTCTCCGAAAACACCGCAGGTTCTACCCAGAAGCTTCGCCGCATCCAGAATCTCCTGGTCAGATACATTCACCACTACCCCATTGGATTCCCGGATGGCATTCAGGGCTTTGTCCGCGTTTCTCGGGACGCCCACCGCGATGGAATCCGCCAGGGTATTTTCTTCCATGGGCTCCCAGGGCTTATTTTCCGCGATGGCGCGGTTCAGAGGACAGCAGCCCTCTGCCTGCACGCTGATCAGCCTCGGCAGCCGGTCGATCATGCCTGTTTCATACAGATCGCGAAAGCCCTTCCATACTCCGGCGATGGTACAGCCATCGCCTACGGAAAGCGCCACATAATCCGTCATTTTCCATCCCAGCTGTTCGGCGATCTCCAGGGCGACCGTCTTCTTCCCTTCCATGAGGAAGGGGTTGATGGCGGCATTCCGGTTGTACCAGCCGAATTTCCGGATCGCCTCCTCGGAAAGCCGGAAGGTATCCTCATAGGTGCTCTTGACACTGATCACATGCGCGCCGAAGATCATCAGCTGGGAAACCTTTCCTTTGGGAGCCCGCGAGGGCACGAAGATGTAAGTAGGATAGCCGGCCGCCGCAGCGTTTCCGGCCAGCGAAGAAGCCGCGTTCCCGGTGGAGGAGCAGGCAATGATCTCTGCCCCTGCCTCCTCTGCCTTCACCACGGCCATGGCGGAAGCCCGGTCCTTCAGGCTGGCGGTAGGGTTCACCCCATCGTCCTTTACATACAGCGTCTTCAGCCCCAGTGTTTTCGCAAGTCTGTCCGCTTTATAGAACGGCGACCAGCCGACTCTCAGCTTCGGACGGCTTCCTTTTCCCAGCACCGGAAGATACTCCATATATCTCCACATGGACTGTTCCGAACGGCCTGCCATTACCTTATGATCTACTGCCTTCCTGATCGCCGCGTAATCATATTTGATATCCAGAAGACCGCCGCAGGAAGGACAGGTGGTGATATCCGGCCTTGCCTCCCACTCCTTGCCGCAGTCAATACATTTCGCGCAAAGAACATGCTCCATCATAGTCCGCTTCCTCCATCTTACAGGCAGGACAGATCCCCCGCTTATCCGGGTCTGCCGTAAACCGCAGCATTTTTACAGATTTTTCAAAAGCCCTGTGGCCTCATTAAATTCACAGATCAGTTCGTCCAGTTCCTTTGCCTGGGCGTGTACGGTATCCCAGGTTCCCTTTGTATCATACCACAGCGCATTCAGCTCTTCCGCCGTTCTGCCCTGCTGTTCTACCCAGGTGTAATATTTCAGGTTGTGGATCCGCTTTCTGTCCTGATATGTCAGCTCCTGCATATTGTCGGTCTTCAGATTCAGCATATGAAGATTGTGGTCCAGAAGAGCTTCGTTTTCTGTATAGGCGCCGTACATCCCGTTCAGCTCCTCGATACGGCTTCCGTACATGACGGCGGAGTCCGTAAGGACGGTGCCTACTACATCGTCTGCGGTAAACTCATAATACTTCGCCATCTTGATGCAGCAGAGGACATTTGCGATACCGGAAATACCAAACCAGGTGAGCTTCTCGATCAGCTCTTCGGAAAGCTTCAGCTCCTCCCTCAGGTATTTCTGTCCCTCGGCCGTATTGAACAGCCGCAGCAGTCTCTGGGAATCCTCGTCGTCGATGTCGATGACCATATCCGTGTTCTTTACATTGTGGATCCAGGGGATATGCTTGTCCCCGATTCCCTCGATCCTGTGGCCGCCGAAGCCATTGTTCAGAATGGTGGGGCACTGGAGCGCTTCGCCGACGCCGAGCTTGAGGGTCGGGTACTGCTCTTTCAGATAATCGCCCGCGCTCATGGTGCCCGCGCTGCCTGATGTAAAGCAAGCGCCCGCGAAACGGTCGCCGTCGCTCTTGATGGCTTCAAAGGCGTCCGAAAGCGCGTGACCGGTGACGTTGTAGTGCCACAGGGGGTTGCCCATTTCTTCGAACTGGTTGAAGATCATGACGTCGTCGCGCTGACGGAGCTCCCATGTCTTGTCGAAGATCTCTTTGACGTTCGATTCACAGCCGGGGGTCGCGATGACTTCGCCCGCGATCTTAGAGAGCCACTCAAAGCGCTCGCGGCTCATCTCGGCGGGGAGGATCGCGATACTGTCGCAGGACAGCAGCTTTGAGTTGAACGCGCCGCCGCGGCAGTAGTTGCCGGTAGACGGCCATACCGCTTTATGGCGGGTCGCGTCGAACTGGCCTGTCACGAGGCGGGGAGCAAGACAGCCGAAGGACGCGCCGACCTTGTGACAGCCTGTGGGGTACCACTTGCCGACGATGGCGAAGATACGCGCCTTCACGCCTGTCAGGGCAGAGGGCAGCTCGATGATGTTCGGGATCTCACGGAACAGACCGCCGCTCTCCTTGGGTTCGTTCTTCCAGGTGATACGGAAGAGGTTGACGGGGTCGACGTCCCACAGACCCGTTGTTTTCAGCTTCTCCTTGATCTGCTCGGGGATCAGCTCGGGGTGCTGCATTTGTTTGATGGTGGGGATAATGATGTTGTTCTCCCGCGCCTTTTCGATATTGTGCTGTAAGCCTTCTTTGTTAACGGTAAAATCGATCATGATGGTTCCTCCTAAACTATGGTGGGGTATATTGTAGGGCGGGACTTGCTCCTGCCGAAACATTTCCATTATCATTTTGTAATGCGAAGCAAATCAATCTTTTCGTAGGGTACGGCATTTATGACGTACCGCAGAATGACGGACGTTTTTGATATCGGGTGCATTGGATAGGAAATATGCATTTCTGCCATGCGGTACGTCGACGAGCGCCGTACCCTACAAGTCGGTTAATCCGATTCCTCTTCATCTGTTAAGTACGAGTAAAGCGTGAATTTGGATATGCCGAAGTACTTGGCGATCTTGTCTCCTGCCTTGGTGATCAGCAGGGCGCCCTTGCTGTTCAGGTAGCGGATCGCGCGCTGTTTGTCGTCCTTGTTCATCAGGGAAACGGGCTTGCCGATCAGCTCGGTAGACTTCCAGAGCAGTTCGTCGAGCAGCTCGCCGACGTGCGGGGTGATCCGCTCGGGCTCACAAGCGGTAGCGGGAGCGGTCAGCTCGGTCAGTGAAGCCGCCGCGACGCTCAGGGCGGTGATGTCGTGGTTGATCGAGAAGATGGCGGTCGCCCTGCCCTTTTCGTCACGAATGTAGACGGTAGTGGATTTGAGCACCTTGCCGTCGGAGGTCTTGGTAAAGTAGCCGATACGGTCCTCACGATTCTGTTCGGCCTGGCTGAGCTCTTCGAGTACGACCGCCGACGCGCCGTCGCCGATCCTGCGCCCTGTGACGTCACCGTTTTCGAT
>JAFOJB010000440.1 GCA_017420455.1 Blautia sp. | reverse complement strand
CCATCCAGACTTCCTGTTTTGTCCTGGAGGATAATGCTTTCGTAAGGCTTTCCGTTTTTTGTTACCGCAGAGGTTTTCTGTCTGCAAAGATAGATTCCTGTAATTCTGTCTCCTTCGCGGAGATCATTGATAAATCGCATGCTGCCTGACCTTTCTGAACTGTTTTCTCTGAAGTTGTTTATGATAAATGTGCTTTTTGCACTGGAATCATCTATTTATGGTTTCAGCCGTACCCCGTATGTACTCTCGTAAAGATCGAGGTATTCTTCGATGACATCATGACGGTACAACCGTTCTGTCCCTTTGTGAGTATCGAAAACACAGGTACTCACCACCTGTTCTGTATCTTTTCGCAGGACGACAAAGTTGAGACCTCTTCTTTGGGGGGAGTATCCTGTCCCGTCAATGTTGACGGAGGATGCGTTGCCGGCATTCAGTCCCTTGCTTGTCGCCTGAAAATAGCCGCTGCCTGTCGACATGTAGGGTTCATCTTCCGTTCCCTCCAGGATCTGAACATCATAGAGCTTCACCTGACCGTTTTCATAGGTTCCGTACGCGCGGAACCCCTTTTCGCTCTCATTTGTTCCTGCGTCCAGTACAACTCTTCCGCTGTCTATGATCCCAAGATATGACTCTCCTTCCTGCATCCGGGAAAGGTTCGTAAGCCCAAGGGACGCGATCTGCTCTCTGATTTCGTCGTCCAGTCCATCGGCAGCTTCGTCATAAGCGGAAATAACAACAAAATACTGATCGGAAAACATTCTTGGGAGATATTCCGACAGATCTGTGATTTTGCGTAATTCCAGATCCTTTTCTGTCTGTCTGTAAAGCGCTGCGTATTTCTCCATGAACCGATATTCCGGATCTTCACGGATATCCGGAATATCATAGTTTTCTTTGATGTATGATCCCAGATAACTGGTAATCTTACGCGCGCCATTTCCATTACAGTGTGATGCATCTGTCATATCTGTCGCAGGAACGAAGTTCATCTTCTCAAAATACTCATGCTCGTTCAGATCGATAAATGGAATGCCAAGGGAATCTGCCGCATACTGGGCAGCAAAGTGCTTCGCGTTATTCCATGTTTTGGGAATTTTGACTGCCAGCATCTGTATTCCGTGTTCATCACAGAATACCTTTGTCTTCGAAAGGTACGTAAAGGCCTGCTTTCCAATAATACCCCTGATCGTTTCGTCGCTGTATTTGCCGGCTGTCGTAAGATCCACCGGCGGCATCAGGATCTTTTCTGGTGCCAGAAAACCCGAGGATTGAGTATACTCCAGATTCTGCCCCATGGTAAAAAAATTGTTATGATAACTGAAATCCTCCTTCGTCAGCTCCGACCATCGGGAATGGTAGCTTAATACAGGGAAAAGATAATTCAGCGGATCGACACTCTCATAAAACTTTGCAAAGTCCAATGCTGCCTCAAGCTTTACCTGCGACGGCCTTATCCGTACCAAAGCCTTTTCTGCAAAGGGCTTCAGGCGCAGTTCCTCCTCTGTCGTCTTTGTAATAAAAGCCAGATCCACGACGACGAGCTTTAACGTTTTCGGATTACGCCGGTAAATCTCCTTTGCCAGGTAATAGGAGACTGCCATCGGCTGCTGCTCCGAACCAAGATTATATGCGCAGATTCCGTAGTTTTTGTACAGCTCCATGGGAGAGATTCCATTCGTCACGGAGCTTGTTCCAACAAAAACAGCCTGCAGCCTGTTTGCAGGAATATCATAAATCCCCTTAAACGTATTGTTGTTGTTCCATGTCGTCCATGTCGGCGTCATGAAATTTCCGGCAACAGACACTGCTGCATAAAGCAGGACAAGGAAAACAAGCAGCTTTACTATTGTTTTTCTGAACATTTTAATTTTTCATCTCTCCTGTCTTTCCGCGATACTCCAGGCACATCATCGTCAGATCGTCGAACTGGGGAGCATCGCCTACATAATCATCCACATGATTCCGTACGCCGCGCAGCAGAGAATAAAGGTCCGGTCCGGGCCAGCTTTCGCTAAGAGCGTTCAGCATCCTGTCGTTGCCAAAGAGCTTCGAATCATTGTTTGTGGCTTCCGGTACCCCATCTGTGTACAGGAACAGCAGATCTCCCGGATCCAGCTTCCATTCCACTTCTCTGTAGTACGCATCTTCAATCGCCCCAAGGCTGGTCCCATGGGGATCCTTTTCCAGCGTAAAGCCTTTGTCTTTCCAGTAAAAGACAGGATATTCGTGTCCGGCGCAGGCCGAAATGAGGTGTCCTGTAGAGATCGTCAGAATTCCCAGCCAGACCGTGACGAACATATCTTCCTCATTTCCTTCGCAAAGCCGGTTATTCACTTCCGACAGGATCGCTCCAGGTCCTTCGTAGATCCCGGAAAGAGCCACATTCTTGATAAGAGTTTTGGAAATCACCATGAAAAGTGCCGCCGGAACTCCTTTTCCCGAAACGTCCGCCATGACCAGTGCCAGATGATCTTCATCGATCAGGAAGAAATCATAAAAATCCCCGCCCACTTCCTTCGCCGGATCCATCACTGCGTAAAGGTCGAATTCTTTTCTGTCCGGAAAGGCAGGAAAGTGCTTTGGCAGCATATTTGCCTGGATTTCTGAAGCCACCGAAAGCTCTGTATCGAGACGCTGTTTCTCTGCGGTGATGTTCACGATCTCCCGGACATATCCCTGCATCTTCTGCGACATACTCGAAAAGGCCTTTGCAAGCACCTCGATCTCGTCTGACGTAAGGAAAACATCTTCCACCGGAAACACCATATCGTCCCCATGCATCTGGGAAATCCGCATGGTCATTTTTTTGATCGGTTTCACCAGGCGCTCCGCAAATATACTGGATACAAAGAACGCAAACGCCAGCAGGAAGACAGCGACCACCAGGGACTGCAGTGTTGTCACGTTTGTATTCTTCTGGTTTCTGATGATCGTATCCTCCATAATGGCGTCTGTCTTCTCTGTAAGAAGATACGCTGTCTGATTGAGATCTGCTTCCGGAATGAACAGGAGCTGGGTCCACCCTATTGTTTTCACCGGGGCGTAGGCAACATAGGTTTTCACTCCGTCGATCGTCAGAAGAGAAAAGCCGTCTTTCCCATCCAGTGCCCGGTCGATCAGCTCTGCAAGTTCCGGGTTGCTGCTGCTCTTAAGGCTCTTCAGTTCGTTGGCCGCCAGCGACAGCTCGCCTTCTTTTCTTGTAGATATGATAATGTTCCCGGTTTCATTGATCAGACAGGTATCCGTCAGATCTCCCAGCTTTGACCGCAGAACCACATCTTCCAGCTTGTCGACCACAAGCGACGCTCCGCAGACAGCCGCCAGTTTCCCGTTGACATACACCGGAACGCCGGCCATTACTTCATAGGTGTCTGTATAGTTATCTTTATTCACCGGTGTAAAGTATGTATCTCCGTGAACTACGGCTCCAACATACCACGGCCGTCTGTCTGCGTTATAAGTCCTGATCTCTCCGTTTTTCTTAATCTTGCCTTCCGGATCCCGGTCCGCGATGATACTGGCACCGCCCGGGAGCGAGACCATGCAGTCCAGAAGAATATCGCTTTTCTCCACGATCTCGAGGATCATATTCTGCAGGTTTCCGATCCTCATGATCTGCTGCGTGAGAGCACGGTCTGTCTGGTCTGCATCATCAGAATACAGAAGCTGGAGCGACAGAGTGCCCGCGTTCCTGGCAGACGGACGCCTGACCGGAAGGGCTGAATAGGACGAGGGATATTGCATCAGCATCTGTACCTGTCTGGCCAGGACCTCCAGGTCGTGCCGCATCGTCCAGAATTCTCTGTCCAGCACATTCGACTGGGAAAGTACATATTTCTGAAAACTTTCCGTAGCCATTTCCCGCATGGCTTCAGACATGGTCTCCATGATGACTGTATTCTGTTCCTGATTTGTATCCTCCATCAGCCCGGCGAAAAAGCGGAACTGTATGATTCCCAGTATCGTGAATATGATGACTGCCGCAGCCACCAGTTCGATGTTCATCCGGAAAATTTTGACTCTCAGGCTTTTTTTGATACCCTCTCCTCTATTTTCACTCATCTAATACCACATCCTTAAAAGCCATACTGCTCCAGCCGGCCCAGTAAGGGGTAAATTCCCTGACCCGGCTCCCTCTTACATACAGATGACTGGTGGAAAACAACGGAATCCAGACGGCCTCGTCCTGAACCAGCAGCTTTTCAAGCGCGGCGTATTCTGCAAATCTTGCCTCCTCATCACTGATGGTTCTTGCATCGGAGATCCGCTGAAAGACCTCTTCGTCTGCATAATTTCCGGACCTGCGCAGAGTTTTTTCCCTGCTTCCGAAAAACGTGTATATAAAATTGTCAGGATCATTATAATCTGCCATCCAGACGCCGGAATACGCCATGAGTTTCCCTTCGTTCCGCAGATACATGCGGCTGTCCGCGTCATAGCTCACGATACTCGAAGGAAGGTCCACTGCCTCCAGATCCTGACGTACCATATCCAGCAGCATCAGGTCTCTGGTTCCTGCCGTCGAACTGGCCGCCAGCTCTATCCGCGGAATATCT
>JAFOJB010000439.1 GCA_017420455.1 Blautia sp. | reverse complement strand
ACGGCGCACGTCTGGCGGCTTTATCGCAATCTGACAGGGGAGAAAGGCACTCCCCTGTCAGATCCGCGTTCCCGCTCATCTCAGGGCAAGCCCTGAGATGACCGTTCGCCGCCAGGTGTGCGCTCGTGCAGGCACGGCGCACGTCTGGCGGCTTTATCGCTCAAAAAACGGCCGGAGAAGAACATTGCTTCTCCGGCCGTGAACTGCCGCGCACGTTTTCCTTTCAGGATATTCCTGCCATAAGGCACTGCCGGAAAGCCGGCCTGGTCTGCAGGCGTTATCGGCGGATGTTCTGTGACAGCTCCTGCACCCGTCTCCTTCTTCTTCGTCTCCTGCGGACAGTCATACAGCACGTAACCAGAAGATCGATTACGAGAATCACTCCTGTCACCACGAATCCGATGATCTCGGGTTTTGCCATGATCGCCGCCATGACTGTGGTCAGAGCGTGCCCCGCATCCCTTCCAAACCGGGCGGTAACCTCTACGATCACATCCCCGGAAAGCTTTGCCACCACGAACCTTGCGATACTGCTCCTTGCAAGGAAGCTGGCAGCGATGGCAACAAGCTCCATTACACGCAGAAAAATACGCACGCTTTTTCTCTTTTCTCTGGGCTCTGCCGGCAGGCAGGCTTTCCCCTGCGCGTTCCTGTCCGGAAGATCTGTGCTCTGTACGCTCCTGTCCAGAGCCGTTTTCTCCCGCGAGTCCCTGCTCAAAGCCGCCCTTTCCTGTATGCTTCTCTCCAGTGCTTCTCTTTCCTGCAGTTCTCTGTCCGAAACTGTTCTCTGTGTTCTGTCCGGTTTCGCCATCTGCCGCGCCACTCTCTCCGATGCAGCCCTTTTTAATGCCAGCCTTTCCTGCACAGACCTTTCCCGAAGCAGCTGATCAAGTTCTTTTCTGGAATCCCCGCTCATATCTTACCCCTCGTATTTATGATCCCGGTGCATAAAGACATCATTCCGCCGAGCGGTCTTTTTGTCCCATGCCACGCCGCAACATCCGTCTGCAATGCGCCATAAAAAGACATCATTCCGATAAACAGTCTTTTTGCCCTGTATCACACCATACCATTCGGTTAAAATGCTCTAACATTCCCGTAATACTATGCTTATTATACGGTGGTTCCGCGAAAGTGTCAACGGCAAGAAAACGGCTGTTCATGCAAAGACAGAGGGACGGTTCTTTTGTCTGACAGGTACAGAGGGATGCAACAGGAGGGTGTTTCTTTTGTCCCGGGGTTATGACAGGCGACAGGAAGACAGGAATATAAGACAGTAGAACCGTCCCTCTGTCCTCCTGCAGACCATGATCCATTTTGGGAAGGCTGCTGTTCGGACCCTCGCTATCCTGGGACTGAATGTGTTTTCAAGGCTTCTGATTTCCTGACGGACTGCAGAAGAGTCTTTGGCCACAGTAAAAGGTTTTCGAACCCTGCAGATCCGGACTAAAACTCTTCTGCAGCCAGGAGCGGCGACAGACGCCAGAACACATCAGTACCATGCAGGCTCTATTACAGCACTTCACTTGCCAGAGAAGCTGCCATTTCCTGATTCTCATTCTCGGCTGCCGAATAAGCGGCTCCCATCTCCTGCAGATCCCGGACATGTTCCTCCACCATCCTGTGAAGAGAAGCGATATCTGCCTGAAGCCCGTTGAATTTCGCCTTGAACGCGGCCGCCGCGTCCCCGCTCCAAAGATCTCCAGAGATCTCGTTCACCAGTGCCACCATTCTGTCCGTACAATTCTTCATCTGATTCCCCTGCCCCTCCAGCTCTGAAGCAGCCGCAAGGAGCCGTTCCGGCGTAACCTTTAAAATTCCGTTCATACCTTTCCTCCTGTAATTCTGAACTGATTAATGATCGATCTTTCCGGATCCTCACAGAACTTTCGTCCGATCCTTTGTCCTGTCTCGCTGTTGGTTCTGTGTCTGATCCTTCGTCCGGTCTTTCCGAGAATCTTACGTCTGATCCTTCGTCCGGCTTTTCTGAGGATCTTACTCTGATCCTTCTTTCTGATTTTTCATCGGATTTCCCGGGGTATCATCCGGTTATCATCTCCTTGCCGCGATCGCCGCATTGCTCTGTTCTGTCGCCTCATATCTTGCAATAATGGACGCCAGAGCTTCGGTATAGGATTTCACAGCCGTAGAAAAAACGTCCATCTTTCCTTTATCCATCTGGAACGCATTGTAGAATGCATCGTGGGTTTCTCCCTCCCAGCTGCCGTCCAGGGCCCTCACTGCGGTCTCCAGTGCAGAAGCAATTTCCTGGAAATTGCTGTTCATCTGTTCTAATTCTTCCTTCTTTGTCCTCAACATAGAGCTTGTCACTCTGATTTCCGATGCCATGAGCTTCCTCCTTCTCTTCTTTTTTATCCATGATCTCTGACATATTCCAGAGCCGCCATTTCAGCCTGGTAGATATTGCCTGCCGCAGTCTGCATCGCGGTACTGATCTTATACAGCTGCTCAGCGATGGTCTGCAGGTCCTCAAAGATGCTCCTTCCCTTCTCAAGGAAGCGGCTGCAGGGTTCTCCCTCCCAGCAGGAAGGAATTACCTCCAGAGCATCCGAAAGCTCCAGGACTGACAGATCAGAAGTCTGCACCGCAAAGCCTTCCAGCCGTTCGGCGGTATATTTCGCGTTCTGGTAATCCATATAGATTTGTTGTTCTGTCCTCATGAAAGGACACTCACCTCTTCTCTGGCTGTTTCCTCTGTCTGCTCATAGCTTTCCGCCATGGAAAGGAGTTCAGACGGACGCTTCAGCATGCTTTGCAGAAGCGCTTCCTTTTCTGCCTGTAAGGCCCGGCAGCCGGAAAGAACCTTTTCTGCGGCATCTCCTTGCCAGCCCGCTGCCAGAGAATCCATGATCCCGTCAAAAGCGTCCAGCGCTTCTCTGATGCTTTTCAGACTGGCCTCAGCCTTTGCAGCCTCACCTTTCAGCAGCTGAACATCTGCTTTTAATGATATATCCAAATCCGTCTCCCCTTCCTTTTCTGCTGACCCTTCAAACGAACGCACGAATGCATCCATTGTAGAATTTCGTTGTAGATTTCGTTGCAGATTTTGTTGCAGATTTCATTGTAGATTCCAGTGCAGTTTACAGCAAAAAAGCCTGCCGGCGAATGGGCTTTCTTCTCATAGCGCATCACAGCATCCGCCTGCAGCGCATGGATACCCTTTGATCCTTCATGAAAGAGCGAGGATGGTTTCCTCAATCTGTGCTTCGCATCTTTCATATTCCTCTGCCGCGGTCTGCTGATATTCCAGGACTCCCGCCATAGCTGACAATACCGTATCCAGCTTTTTAAGTTCTTCACTGACCGAAAATACAAAAGCCCCGGCAGCATCCCCGCTCCACGCTCCATTCAGCTCCCGGAGGATTTCCGCCAGATTTTCCTTTCCCGCCTCTGCTTTCCGAAGACACACTTCTCCTTTTTCCCTGATATTTCTTATGGCAGCAGTATCTGCCCTTAAGTATTCCATCTGTACTCACCATCTGTCCTTTCCTGTTCCGGAGGAACCTTCCCTGTAAGGGTACTCGGGCTGGCATCCGGCTTTTCAGGCCAGAAGGAGCCTGTCTCCGTCTCGGATTCCATACTGTTTTAAGGTACGGTCCGGTGAAAGGATGCTTTCATTTTCCAGGGAACAGAGGATCCATTGTTCCTGGAAAATATCCCCGGAAGCATTTTCCTTACATCCTTTCCCTTTCTTCCCCTCTGTTCCTTCTGTTCCTTCTTTCTCCTCCGGCTGTTCCTTGTGCTTTTTCTGCAAAACGGCAATGACCGTTTTCAGAACCTCCGAAATCTTCTCCTCTTCATTCAGGAGAAAATCGTATGTAAGATCCAAAGACGCAATGTATATATCCACCAGAATCACTTTTTCTCCCTCCCGGTTTCCTGATAATTCCCGCCTGCTGCCAGAGGAACCACGACCACAGGGGGGATCTCGTTTCCCTGTGCCGAAATCAGCGCGATCCCAGGCTCCAGCGCTCTGCTCTGTTCCTGGTATCCGAGATAATCCAGAGAAAGCAGCCGGCTGCCGCCCGGGCTTCCCCCAAAGTGGACACCTCTTTTATTTTTCATCAACAGGGGAAATATGGTATATCCCGCAAGCTTCGTTTTTTCTGAAATGTCCATGACAGCCGCAGTATAAAAGGGTTTTTCCCGATATGCGCCGATGCATTTTTCCAGAAGAGCCAGGGTCTCTCTTCCCTTTCCCGCCGCCGCTTCCAATAATGCCCATAAATCCGGAATACATATAAGGACCGGCGTGCTTTCTGCGTAATCCTTCAGCGTTTCCAGGACTCCGGCTGTCTCTTCCATATCTCCTGCATCCAGCAGAACGCTCCTTCCTCCCTTTAACCGGAAGACAAAGGAAAGCACCTTCAGGAAATTCTTCCTTCCGCTGCCCTGGCTTCCTGTGATCAGAAAGCCGCCCGGTTCCTTCCATGTAATGGAATATACCTCCGCGCTTTGCCGACTGCAGCCGACAGGGAAGAAGCCGGGGATCTTCATCTGTTCCTTTACCTCCGGCCAGCCGGCAAACTCTTCCAGAAGGAAAGGGTCCGGGATTACAGGGATCTTCCCTGCCGCAGCTGTTCCGCAGGTCTGTGCCTTGCGGGCAGCAAATTCGCGGATCCTTTTCTGCCGCTCCGGCTCCTCGCCGGAAAAACACAGTGCTGTCTGAAACTCCAGAACCTTCCCCGAAAGACACACAATTCCCCTTCCCCGGACGTTGTGCTCCGGAATGGTTTCAACCCTGGCAGAATGAAGGATTTCCGCATAGGAAAAGCGGTCTGTCATCTCCAGACACAGAACTGTTTTCATGTTTTCATGAAGTCTCTGTGGAATCTCCTTGCTGCCATACCCTCCGGAGGCGATGATCAGAAAAATTCCAAGAGAGGCGCCTTCCCTGGACAATGTGGTCAGCTGATTTTCATAGAGATCCCCGGTCTTTTCCCTGAAAGCGGCATAGTCGTCCAGCAGGACGAGAAGATATGGATTGCCCGCACGTTCCTCCGGTTCCAGATCTTCATAGGAAATGCCATGGAACCGCTCTTTCCTGCTGTCCGTGATCTTCGAAAGCATATAAAAGAAATGCTCCTGCTTCTTTGCATCGCTGTGATTGATCCAGCCGCCTGTATGGGGAAGATTTTCGAATACCTTGTGACGATTTCCGGATTCCAGCAGGTAAAAATTCACCTGCTCCGGCAGATAATGTTCAGAAATGTAATAGAGCAATGTTTGAAGAAATGTACTCTTTCCGCTGCCTACCGAGCCGCAGACCGCGATATGTCCGCACCCGGGAAAGCAGATTCTTAAGGGAAACTGTCTCTGGTTTTCCGGATCATCCACCAGCCCTGCAGATACGCACAGCAGGGATTTCTTTACAGAAGCCGTTCCCGGCACTTTTCCCGAGGCTTCTTCCGAGGCTTCTTCCGGCACTTCTTCCGGCTTTTTTTTCTCATCTTTTTCCGCGTCTTTTTCCGGTTCCAGTTCCTTAAGAAGGAGCCGTTCCGGCAGAACCGGAAGCCAGAGCCCGGGCACTTTTTTCACCTTCAGGCTTTCCGCCGCCTCCGAAAGATAGCAGATTACGCCCTCCAGCTGGGTCTTTTCCTTCCATTCCTTTAACGGTCTTTCCCCCATTCCTTCCGGAAAAGAGCGCTCTT
>JAFOJB010000438.1 GCA_017420455.1 Blautia sp. | reverse complement strand
TGATCCTGCTGGCAGTGCCCCTGGGGATCATCACGGCGGTCTTCCAGAATAAATGGATCGACTATCTGCTTCGGTTCATTTCCTTCCTGGGAGTTTCGATGCCCAGCTTCTGGGTAGGGACCCTGCTCATGTTCCTGTTCGGCGTAAAGCTGCACCTGCTCCCGATCATCGGCAGCGGCGATCTGATCCACCTGATCCTGCCGGCCATGACTCTCACCTTCTGGATGAGCTCTGTCTATATCCGCAGGATCCGTGGGAGCATGCTGGAAGAGATGAATAAAGATTATCTGTCCGGTGCTGTCGCAAAAGGAATTCCCAGGAGCCATGTCATCCTGAAACAGGTGCTTCCAAACTCTCTGCTGGCAGTGGTCACCATGTTCGGAATGTCCATCGGCCATCTGATGGGCGGCGCCACCATCGTAGAAACCATTTTTGAATGGCAGGGTGTGGGGATGATGGCCGTGAAAGCCGTGTCCGTACAGGATTACCCCATCATTCAGGGGTATGTCCTCTGGATGGCATTTATCTATGTGTTCATCAATCTGCTCGTAGATCTGCTCTATGGAGTGCTGGATCCAAGGATCCGCCTGACGGGGAAATAAAGCCATGAATAAGTATATCGTAAAAAAAGCACTGAAAACACCGCAGTTTATGATCCTTCTCATCCTCGCCATTATCCTGATCCTGATTCCCGTACTGGCACCCTGGACCGCGCCTCACGACCCGCTGCAGGACGATTTCGCCAATTTCATGATTCCTTACAGCAAAGAGTATCCTCTGGGAACGGACCAGCTGGGGCGCTGTATTCTTTCCCGGCTGATCTGGGGCGGACGGACCTCCATGCTGGTGGTATTTGTGGTGGTGGCGGTCACCGCTCTTTTCGGGATCGTCATGGGCATCACCGCCGGATATGTTGGCGGATGGGTGGATACCCTTCTTTCCCGCTTTACGGATATTGTGGTGGCGATTCCTTCCACTGTTTTCGTCATCGCTCTGGTAAGTGTGCTGGGACAGGGGCTGAAAAACACGATCATTGCCATGTGCCTGGTGGGATGGACCGAATACATGCGGGTCACCCGGGCCCTGGTCATGTCCATAAAAGAAAATACCTTTACAGAGGAGGCAAGACTGGGCGGCCTCTCCAGAGGGATGCTGATCCACAGGACCATCGTACCGAACATCATGCCGTATCTGCTGGTGAATATCACCCAGGATATCGGGGCAAATCTGTTAACCCTCAGCGGCCTTTCCCTTCTGGGCCTTTCCTCCCAGCCTCCTGCACCGGAGTGGGGATTTATGCTGAGCCAGGGCAGACAGTATATCCAGGCCGCGCCGTGGCTGATCCTGTATCCGGGTCTTGCCATTGTGCTGAATGTCGTTATCTTTAACCTGTTGGGAGACAGTTTAAGAGATATATTGGATCCACGCTATGAAAAAGCTAAGAGAAAAAGGAGGAAACTGAAAAAATGGCTGGAAACAGAATAACCGCGATCCTGCTTACTACCGCAATGTGCGCCTCTCTTCTGGGAGGCACCGCCGCAACAGTCCAGGCTGCAGATGAAGTACATCTTAACGCCGCTCTTTACTGGTTCGGAACCAGCCTCGATCCCCACAAGGAGTACGATGGATGGACCACCAGCCGTGCAGGCATCACAGAAACACTGGTAACCGTAAACGAAAATTATGAACTGGTCCCGCTCCTGGCAGACAGCTGGGAACAGACCGACGAAACCACCTGGAATCTGCATATCCGCGAAGGCGCTGCCTTCCACAACGGAAAAGCCGTAGATGGCGAAGCGGTAAAAAAATCCTTTGAGCGGGCAATGGAACTCCAGGACCGTGCCGTGACTTCTTCCCATATTGAGTCCATTGAGGCAGACGGACAAAATGTCATCTTCCACACCTCCGATCTGAACGCCGCATTTCTTGCTTCCATCACAGAGCCTCTGTTCTCTGTCATCGATGTGGACGCCGGTACCGATTTCGAGAGCCAGCCCATCGCCACCGGTCCTTTCATGGTAAAGGATTTTGAAGTGGATACCTTCATCGAAATGGAAAGCTACGACGACTACTGGAACGGAGCTTCCTCCATCGATACTGTCACCGTAAAATGTGTGGCAGACGACAATACCAGAAGCCTTCTGCTCCAGTCCGGAGAGATCGATCTTGGACAGCGTGTAGCGGACACAGACCTGAAGATCCTGGAGGCAGATCCCAAATATCAGATCTTCAAGACCCTCGGCGCCAGGACCCGGATCATGGTCTTCAATTACATGAACGAATTCCTCGCTGACCGGAACGTGCGGAAAGCCATCGCGGACAGCATCAACTATGACGCGCTGGTCACCATCCTCGGCGAATCCGTAGGTGTAGCCGGGGCTCCGTATCCCTCCAGCTCTCCTTACGGATATGATGAACTGGATAAACAGTCCTATAACCCGGAAGAGGCAGCTGCTCTTCTTGAAGAAGCCGGTTTTGCGGATACCGACGGAGACGGCATTGTCGAGAAAGACGGAAAAGCCCTCTCCCTGACCATCAACTATGCCAACGCAAACTATACTGTCATGCTGGAAGCCATCCAGGCCATGGCGAAGAACACCGGTATCGACCTGCAGCTGAACCTGGTGGACAGCATCATGGAGATGACTCAGGGCCAGACTACCTTTGATATCGTTGTGACAAACTGGCAGGTGCTCTCTACCGGAGATCCGCAGTGGTTCGTCGATTCTCAGTTCAAGACCGGCGCTGCCAACAACGGAGGTCATTACAGCAATCCGGATCTGGATGCCCTTGCGGACAAGCTCGCCCGGACCACAGATGTCACAGAGCGTCAGAATGTGACGATCGAGATCGAAAAAGTGCTCCTGGAGGACTGTACGGCTGTCTTCGTGGTAGGCGAAACCAACTTCGTCGTGGCCAACGATAAGGTTTCCAATGTAAAACCGTATCCCATCGACTACTACTTCCTGGACAATGGAATTACCATGAATTAAAAAGTATATGGAAATATTAAAGGTAGAGAATTACAGTGTGACATACGATGGCGAACACAATGCGGCCGATCATGTCTCCTTCTCACTGCAGGAAGGGGAAATCGCCTGCATCGTAGGCGAGAGCGGAAGCGGGAAATCCACGGTTCTGCATGGAATTCTGGGGCTTCCGTCGCCCGGAGCGGTGACAAAGGGGAGGATCCTTCTGTACGGGAAGGATATCGCTTCCATGAGCAGGACGGAGCTTCTGAAAATGCGGGGTGAACAGGTGGCCATGATCTTCCAGGATACAGGCAGATATATGAACCCGATCTCCCGGGTAGGTCATCAGTTCGATTCCTTCCTTCGTTATCATCTGGACTGCGGGAAGGAAGAAATGCACCGGATTGAGGAAGATTATCTGCAGAGAGTGCATCTGCCGGACACCAGACGTGTGCTCCATTCCTACCCCTTTGAACTTTCCGGCGGCATGCGCCAGCGTGTTGGAATTGCCATGGCCATGAGTCTGAAACCCAAGCTCCTCCTGGGGGACGAGCCCACCAGCGCTCTGGATGTGACAGTCCAGGCGCAGGTGGTACGCCAGATGCTGGACCTGCGCAAAAAGTACGGAACTACACTCCTGATCGTCACCCATAACATGAGTGTCGCTGCCTATATGTCGGATTATATCGGCGTCATGCAGCAGGGAAAGCTTGTCGAATGGGGACGAACAGAGGAGGTCATCGGCAGTCCCAGAACCGACTATACGAAAAAACTGCTCCATTCCGTGATCGGACTTGGGGATATCCGGATAAAGGAGACGGCAGCGATATGAGCGGCACACCAGTATTAGAAATCAGGAATCTCACCAAAGCCTTTTCCATGCCGGGGGGCAGAGACTTTTATGCGGTGCGGGATGTCTCTTTCTCTGTTCCTCAGGGAGCAAGCCTTGGCCTGGTCGGAGAAAGCGGGTGCGGAAAAAGCACCATCGCCCGGATGATCACGAAGCTGACGGAAGCGACCGGGGGGAGTATTCTCCTGGATGGGGACGATATCACCCACATTCCCGAAAAAGAGCATAAGAAACGGGTATTCAGCAAAGTACAGATGGTCTTCCAGGATCCTTACGGGGTATTCAGTCCCAGAATGCCCGTCGGTACTTTTCTGGAAGAAGGGCTGGTCTTTCACGGGGTGATGTCCCGGAAAGAGGCTTCGGCGGAAGCGAAGCGCCTTCTGGAGCTTGTGGAGCTGCCTTCCTCCCTGCTGGACCGGATGCCGCACCAGCTCTCCGGCGGACAGCAGCAGCGGGTCGTCATTGCCCGGGCCATCTCCATAAAGCCGCGGCTCCTGATCCTGGATGAAGCTACTTCGGCGCTGGATGTATCTGTCCAGGAGGGAGTACTGAAGCTCCTGATGCGCCTGCAGAAGGAGCTGCAGCTCACCTATCTGTTTATCGGTCACGATCTGGCCGTGGTGCGCAGTATCGCAGACCGGATCGCGGTCATGTACGCAGGAAATCTGGTAGAGGAGATGGACAGCGAAGATCTGACCGACACTGCAGTCCACCCCTATACTCTGCGCCTTCTCGAGTCGGTTTTTTCTATCGGAGACAAAGGGAAAAAACATATCGAGCTGGAAAATTTCAGTCTTTCCGACAAGGAGGATAATACCGGCTGCCCCTTCGCCCACCGCTGCAGAGAGGCCGGCGCCAGCTGCAGCAAAGAGCAGCCCGGAAGCCGCCTTCTGGAAAAGAATCATGTGGTGAAGTGTTTTCACGTCCATGGTGCAATGTAACCAGATGTTGTGGTGCGATCCGGGGCAAAAAGACCGTTCAGCGGAATGATGTCTTTTTGCACTGGAATCATGAATCCGGACGAATACTGTAAAAAGAAAAAAGGGCTGTGAAAATTCACAGCTCTTTTTTGTGTGTTTGTCGACTCTCCTGACTGGAAGAACACCAGGGACGGTTCTGATGTCATCGTCCCCATGTAACACTATTTTCCAGGAGATTCAGGTACCGTGTACCATTACACTCTTGTATTCTCCGCGTTCTGCCATCCTCTGACAGCAATGGGTAAACAATACTCCATCTTTAAACCTCATTCACGATCACGGAATCCTTAAGCTCGATCGGCTCTGCATCAAACCCGTTGTCTGCGATCACCTGGCTGTACCAGCCGGCACTCTTCTTTGGAATACGCTCCAGGGTCCTGAAATCCGTATAGTTCAGGCCATATCTCATGGTGAAGCCGGCATTCCACTCAAAGTTGTCCAACAGAGACCAGCAGTAGTATCCTCGCACATCAATGCCGTCGTCCATCGCCCGGCGTATCCACTGCAATACATCGCGGATGTATTCGATACGATCCGGATCATCCAGGAAGTATTCTGCGGGTTTATCCCCTTCGTCGATATGGATGTACCCGTTCTCGGTGACATAGATGGGTACGTTCACATGGTATTTTTCAACCAGCATGTGCAGGATATCGTAGATTGCCTCCGGATGCTGCTCCGGCCTGGACTGGTAGTTTCCGCCTGCAGCCTGTTTCTGTTCGATCTCACGCATCTTTTCCGCATTGTCAATAATGCCATTATAGAAGTTGAGACCGTAAAAATCGACTTTCCGGGCGATGGTCTCGAAATCACCTTCCTCTATCCTCGGGGTAAAGCCTTTTTCTTCCATGTATTTCGTCAGTGCTTCGGAGTAACCACCCAGAAACAGCGCGTGCAGGAACCAGCCGTACCCCGCGATCTCGTTGCCCTTCAGCACAAGGGCTTCATCCTCTGCATTGCCGGGGCGGCCGGCGTAATGACGCCAGATATCAACAACGATCCCGATTTTCGCGTTCGGCAGATTCTTTTCACGGAAGAGCTTTACGGCCTCACCATGAGCAACCAGCAGATTGTGAAGCGCCTGACGGGCATATTTCTCATCCGCAAGACCCGGTGCAAAGGAACCCATGCCGTATCCTACGTAGGTCGCGATCGGTTCGTTGAAGGTGACCCAGATATCCACATCTTTACCGAAGTTGTCCAGCAGAACAGCGGCATACTCTTTGAACCACTCTACGATGTCACGGTTTCCCCAGCCGCCCTTGACCTGCAGCGCATAGGGAAGATCCCAATGATACATCGTGGCGTTGGGTACGATGCCGTTGTCCTTCAGGCACCTGATCAGCCGCCGGTAGTAGTCCAGGCCTTTTTCATTGATTTTTCCTGTTCCATCCGGAAGGATCCGTGCCCAGGAGAAAGAGAAACGATAGCTCCTGACACCCATGTCTTACATGAGCTTTATGTCCTTTTCATACAGGTGATACTGATCGCAGGTAACATCCATCAGATTGCCGTCTCGGATCGTACCGGGCAGGCGGCAGAAAACATCCCAGATCGTCGCGCCTTTGCCATCTTCGAACGCTGCGCCTTCGACCTGAGCGGATGCTGTAGCTAC
>JAFOJB010000437.1 GCA_017420455.1 Blautia sp. | reverse complement strand
ATGCATAACTATGAAGGACAGGAGCTGGCCTTCTTCTCCAGGGAGCTTACGCATGCCAGAAGATATCTGGAAATTATGGAGCTCTGTTTTGAAGGAAGGATCCATGTGAAATATGAGATCCGGGAGGAGGATTTCCTCATCCCCAACCTCACGATACAGCCGATCCTGAAGAGTTGTCTTGAGAAGAACCTGCAGACAGAGGGAATGTCGGCGGAGGTGGTCATCAGCTCCCTTCGGATTGATTCAGCCAGCCAGGTCAGGCTTCTGTTCCGCTTTTCCAGGGAAACGGAGAATCTCCTTACTGCAGAGGAGAAGGAGATGATCTCGAGGATCGATGAAAGGATATCGGTCCTGACAGGCGGAGAGCTGCTCTATGAGAAAAAAGAAGCCGGCATATGGAAGATCCTGCTTGGTTTTCCCTGCAAAAGCCCGGAGAATCACAGGACCGGAATCGGGAGGAGCAAGTGAAAGAGAGCACTATGATCAATGGAATCCTTCAGATGTATGGAGCGATCACGGCCTTCATATTACTGGCAGGGCATTTTTTCCGGAAAAGGCAGAGGGCTCTGAAAAATCAGTGCTTTTACTGGATGATCTTTGCCGATATGAGCATGATGTTTTTTGGAGGACTGTCCTATCTGCTGTCTACAGAGGAGAATGATACTCTGAGCTCTATGAGTCTCCTGTCAGCGGTAAGTTATTTTGCGCTTCTCGGTCTTTACTGCCTGTATATTTATTTTCTGGTACGGGAATACCGGGAAATCTCTGCCCTGCCTGTCATCATTGCAATAGGCTTCTGTGTGGCCGGAGGGATCGGCTGGGGAATTTCTTCCTATAATAATATGTTTTATACAGACGCAGGAAGGAGCATGGCTGCAAGAAGCACGATGTACTGGGTAGGCCAGGTCTTCGGGCTCGTACCCATTTTCATTGGACTGATCCTGCTGGGTATGAGCCTGAAATATCTGGGAAAAGTCACCGTGGCCATCCTCTCCACTGTCATGCTCTTTCCCCTGCTGGTGCAGTATATACCGGCTTCACCGGATGTGCAGTTCCGTTATCCGGCTACCACCTGTTCCCTTTTTCTCTGTTATGCAACACTGCAGATGGAGGAGGAAAGGAAGGGAATTGAGCTGGAGACAACCCTTCTGGAGGCAAGGCTTTTCCTTCTGAGAAGCCAGCTGAAGCCTCATTTTCTGAACAATGTCCTGACCACCATCTATTATCTGTGCGATAAGGACCCGGAAGGCGCCGCGGAAGCCATGAATTATCTGTCAGATTATCTGGAAACAAATCTGCAGGATACCGGTCAGTATGGCGAGATTCCCTTCTCCGAGGAGCTGAACCAGCTGAAGAGCTATCTGTATCTGGAAAAGCTTCGTTTCGGAGACCGCCTTACGGTGAACATGGATATCCGCTTTCGGGATTTTACCCTGCCATCCATGACACTGCAGCCGATCGTGGAGAACAGCGTCAAGCATGGAGTCTCCAGGAAAGTGGACGGAGGAACGGTAACGATTCGCACTGAAAAAAAAGAGAACATGGTGGAGATCGTTGTTTCTGACGACGGCGTCGGCTTCGAAAACAAGGCCGGTACTGGGAAGGACAGAAGAGAAAACACAGATACCCAGAATTCTGAACAGGGCTATCTGCATCTGGGACTGCGGAACGTAGAAGAAAGACTCCGCGCCATTTCCGGGGGAACCCTCCGGGTAGACAGTACCGGAGGCACGGGTACCACCGTAACCATACGGATCCCCAAAGCGTGACAAGGAGAAGAGATGCGTATTTCGATACTGACAATCTGCCCTGAGATTTTCGGCAGCTTCCTGAAAAGCCCTCTGATCAGCCGGGGAGAACGGGAAGGAAAGCAGAAGACAGAGATCGTGGATATCCGCGACTTTGCGGACGGATGCTTCCGGAAGGTAGATGATTCGCCCTATGGCGGAGGAGCGGGGATGATTCTGCGGATGGAACCGGTGCTGAAAGCCATCTCCTCTGTGAGGACGGAAAACAGCTATATTGCGGCGCTTACTCCCGCGGGATGCCGGTATGATCAGAAAAAGGCGCGCGAGCTGTCCCGCAAAGAACACCTTATTCTGCTGTGCGGCCACTACGAAGGTATCGATGAGCGGATCT
>JAFOJB010000436.1 GCA_017420455.1 Blautia sp. | reverse complement strand
TCATCCACAGCCGGATCTGATCACAGGCATAAGGAAACATTTTCCTGTACAATTTCCGGCCGCTCTTACCCCACCGCGCCGGAACCGGTGCCGGTATAGGCGCTGACATCTACATTCAGAGAATTCTCATTCATCCCAAACAGGATATCAATGGTGTCATCTTCCCGAAGGGTCAGCGAATACGGCCAGATATATTCATCGCCAAAGCTGTCCATCCTGAGAAGTGTTTTCCCGGAGCCTGAGACAATAAACAGATCCGGTCCATAATAGCCGGAGATAAACAGCGTCCCCTTTTTGTCGAAGACTGCCGCCCCATCGGCGTTGGAACCGGCAAATTCCCCGTTCTTCCACAGAGGTTTTCCGGTCTCCACCGAAAGCGCGACGATCGTCCCGCCTTCACAGATATAATACCGGTCCTGAAATCTTCCGATATCCGTGACACGGAACAGCTCCGTGCTTTCATATTTTCCCGTTTCGTAGATCCATTTCAGCTTTCCCTTACTGTTATAGCAGAAGACATAGCCTTTTTCCTGGCTATTCTCGATGCTCCGGGAAAACTCGATATCCGCTTCTGCCGCAGAGGATGTCCGGGAACCCTCTTCGGGCTTCCTGGCTGTCGTCGATGCCGCCTTCTTTCCCGCAACAGGCTCGATCTCCACCAGCGTGACATAACCATCAATACCTTCATATGTGGTTTTTCCCCAGTATCTTCCGTTGCCTGCAACGGCTTCCTCCCTGATCTCAAGCACTGTGCCGTTCTGGATCATATGACTGAGCAGCGGGGAATATTCTACGCCCGGACCGCCCCTTAAGTTGATCCCTCCGTCCGGGGAACTGGCCTTCACGGAATAATCGGGGGTCCTGTCCACAGTGCCGGTTCCCGCGGAAACTCTGCTGCACTGGGTCAGAGCAACCCACCCCCAGACAGAATCGTATTTTACAAACCCCCAGGAATTCCCGTTGGCTGCTACATCCTCAAAGAAGACATGCAGAAGAACTCCGTTGGGGATCATATGGTCTATCAGCTTTTCATATTCCGTACCGGCGCCTTTCCGAAGATTCACACCTCCATCCGGCGCAGATACCTGGATCGTATAATCCACATGGTTCGCGGTTTTATAGGCGGGTGCAGGGGAAGAAGGCTCAGACGACCCGGTATTTGTGATCACAGTGCACTGGGTAAGCGCTACCCACCCGTAATATCCGCTGTAATTCACATTGCCCCAGAGATTCCCGTTGTCCGCCTCTGCTTCCTGCATAACATGCAGTACCACTCCGTTCGGAATCATGTCCGGCAGGATCTTTCCATACTCTGTTCCGGGACCGTAGCGAAGATTCACGCCTCCGTCCGGAGCAGAAACCACAATATCATAATCCGCTCTTTGGGGGATGTACGTGTCGATCATGACATCTCCGCGCACGGCAAAGGAAAAAAGAAGGACAGAAAAAACAGCTGCTGTCAGTATCGTACAGATTCTTTTCATGGCATGCCTCCAGAAATAGTTCCTGAAGAGCCGGACAGTTATCAGATAATATAACTGTTGCCGGATACTTCAACTGTTGTCGGTAAATTCAACTGTTATCGATAAAATTCAACTGTTATCGGTAAAATTCAACTGTTATCGAAAAAGGCTTCAATGACGCCGGCAGTCCTCAGAGAGAAGCGCCCGCCTGGTCCGCTGCCCGTGGAATCAGGCTCTGTAAACCACATACATGATTGCTGTTCCTGTCACGATCGAAAAAAGATTTGCCGTCAGAGATAACAGAAAGGGATGTCTGACTTCCTTCAGAAACCTTGCGTAGAACAGACCTTCCAGAAGGACGATCCCCCCTTCCAGAAGCACCTGCAGCCCTCGCACCGTATCCGGCGCAGTGCGGACCCTAAGCTGCAGAACCGTGTATACATAGACCGGATTGGTGAGTATATTTGCAATCCCGACCACGACAAGCCCCCTGCCGCGTATCCGAAGCAAAAAAGCCCACAAAAGCTCTGCGGCGACCGTAACCAGCAGAGACCGGCATAACGTAAGATACAGATAACTGCCCATGCACGCCCTCCTTCCGGCCATAGCCGCACTTTGGGCGGCCCATCCGACAACATTATATGTCAATATGTCAGTTTGTACTTGCAAATAGGAGGAGAACAAGGGAAGCAGCGCAGAGAGAGGCCATGCCTGCAGGGCTGAAAAACCAGTAAAACCCGGCCAGCATGGTGGGCAAGGTTCCCAGAAACAGCGCCAGCATAAGGAATCCAAAGGCAAAGCCCTGATGAGAGGGTATCTTCGAAGCCATCAGGGAGAGGGTCAGGGGCATGGTCATATTGAAAAAGAAGATCGAAATACAGCCCATGACCGGGTCTGACATGGAAAACACGGCTGCAGCCCCGGCAATCCCCAGTGATAACCATATGGTTTTTTTATGCCCCAGCCAGTCTGCCAGGATGCCGCCCAGAAATTTGCCTCCCATGACGCAAAGTGTAAAAACAAAGCTCATGAAGACAGTGTTCTTCCAGGAATACTTCTGCATGGAGCCATAATATGAGCGGATCAGGACCACCAGGAACAGAAAAAGGATGGGAAGCAGCTGCGGCCCATCTTCTTTCTGTACAAAGGCTCTTTTTTTCTCTCTTTCACCGCCAGGCATCCGGCTCCAGAGGACCAGCGCCGCAAAGCAGCCCAGCATGATGAGGGTAAAAGCATCCCAGAGGGGCATAAATCTTCCTCCCAGGAAGGTTCCCAGAAATACCCCCATCGTGCCGGAGGAGATGAAGACCCCGGAAGGCGCGTATTTATTTCCGCTTTCCAGCAGGATCTCCTTCCCCGCTCCCAGATGGAATATGCCATTTCCAAGCCCCACCAGAAACACCGGCGGAAGGGTCAGGCTGCGGGGAAGCAGATAAGCGCAGGCGATCAGAAGGCAGCCGGAGGCGGACAGCAGGAGGTTTCGTTTTTTCACGAACCGGTCTGCGAGAGCCCCGGCTGCCGCCGGGAAGGCAAAAGCCATAAAATTGTACAGTATTACCCAGGAAAGCATCTGCTCATGGGAGGATGCCAGAGGCATCATCACGCTGTACATGAAAAAGATCCCGGAAAGATCCACCAGAAAGTGGGTTACAAAACAAAGAACCAGGGTTCCCATTGGATCATCCGATCACAACGACTCTTCCTTCGTTCGCCGGTTTTACTGCGGGAGCTTCCCCGTTCAGGTATCCCAGGATGCAGTGACCGATGCCTTCATAATCTCCCTCGATCCCCCATTCCTTCAGAAGCGCTTTTCCCTCTTCAGTCTCGAATTCTTCCTTTGCCCGGTGGATCCAGCAGCTTCCTACTCCCAGGGAATGGGCTGCGTTCAGCATGTTGCCCATGGCCAGCGAACCATCATAGAGATAGGTGAAGGCGGATTTGTCTGCCAGTACCAGGATCAGCTCCGGCGCTCCATAGAAGGGATCGTTTTTTGCTCCCATCACTGCTGCATTCATGGCGGAAAGCCTGTCTCTGGTTTTCTTATCCTTGATGACCACCAGCTTGACAGGCTGCCTGTTCATCCCGCTGGGAGCCGCAAGGCCAGCTGCCACGATCTGATCCAGCTCCTCCTGAGCAATCAGCTCCGGCCTGAAGGAACGTACACTGACTCTGGTTTCCATGTTTTTGATCACTTCATTCATCGCAAACCTCCTGAAGAAATAATATCTCTTTCACACTGATTGTTTCCAGTATAGAATAGCATAATAAAACAGCAGAAACAAGAAATAATGATTCCGATGCCTGAGAAGTGTTCGCTCGTGGTTACAGTTCACGGCCTCGCCGGCTGGGGATTGTAACTCTTTGGCAGCGAATGAATCCCGGAAACGGACATTACAAGGCGGACGGGCGAGCACATGGCGGGATTTATCGCGCAGAAAAGGGACTGCAGAATACAGGCAGTTTTCTGTACTCTGCAGCCCCTCTGATCAGGCTTTTTCTTTAGTTGTCACTGGAGATGAATGCATAGATGCCGGCAGCCAGAGCAGCGCCGATGAGCGGTGCTACGATGAATACCCACAGAGAAGCAAGGGCATCTCCGCCTGCGAATACTGCTACCAGAGATCTGGCGGGGTTCACGCTTGTTCCGGTAAGACCGATGCCAAGGATATGAACAAATGCCAGTGTAAGACCGATCACCAGGCCGGCTACGCTGCCGAACTCTGCCTTGGAGGTAACGCCAAGGATTGCGATCAGGAATACACAGGTAAGGATGATCTCGATTACGATGGAAAGGGCAACGTTTCCGTTGTACAGACCATTGGAGCCAAGTCCGGATTCCTTGCCAAAGATTGCCATAAGAGCCGCGCCTGCAACAAGACCACCTGCGCACTGTGCCACAACATATCCTACGAAATCGCCGATGCCGAGCTTCTTGCTGAGCAGCATTGCGAAGGAAACCGCAGGATTAATATGGCAGCCGGATACGTTGCCGATGGAGTAAGCCATCGCTACGATGGAAAGACCAAAGGCCAGAGCTGTAAGCAGATAACCCGGATAGTTCTCGGTGGAGCACTGGGTTACGATTGCAGTTCCGCATCCAAAGAAGGTGAGTACAAATGTGCCGATGAATTCTGATACGTATTTCTTCAAAATAACGCATCCCCCTTTCATTTAGTGAATATAAAAAGCATCTATACTATACCACGTCAGGCGGTATGGTGTCAAACATCATTTGAGCAATATGCACAGGATTCTTCTCAAAACAGGGTATGAATATCAGCATATTCATATTCCGGATATGCATCCGCCACGTTGCGGCAGGTAATCTTCCCATCATAGGTATTTATCGCAGAGTAGATCACTTCATTTTTCCTGCAGGCCTCTTCCAGTCCGGAGCTGGCGATCTGAAGACCATAACGCAGGGTTGCGTTGGTCAGGGCGATGGTGGAGGTCCTGGGAACCGCACCGGGCATATTTCCTACGCAGTAATGGATCACGCCGTCCTCGATGAAGATCGGATCGTCGTGGGAGGTCACACGGGAGGTTTCTCCGCAGCCGCCCTGGTCGATAGCCACATCCACAAAGACCGATCCCTTCTTCATTTCCTTCAGGTATTCCTTTTTAAAGAGCTTCGGCGCGGATCCGCCCGGGATCAGGACGCATCCTACAACAAGATCCGCATTCTTTACCGAGCGCTCGATATTCGCGTCATTGGATACCAGCGTCTGGATCCGGGAGCCGAAAAGGTCGTCCAGGTATTCCAGTCTTTTCAGGTTGATATCCAGCACGGTCACATTCGCGCCCATGCCGACAGCCAGCTTGCAGGCGTTTGCCCCCACGGTTCCGGCGCCGAGAACGACTACCTCTGCCTTCGGGGTTCCGGGAACTCCTGAGAGCAGGACTCCTTCTCCTCCGAAACGCTTTTCCAGATATTTCGCGCCTTCCTGAATGCTGAGGCGGCCCGCGATCTGACTCATGGGGATCAGAAGCGGAAGGCTTCTGTCCGTCTCCATCAGGGTTTCATAGGCTACGCCCTTCACTTTGCCGTCAAGCAGTGCTTTTGTCTGCTCCGGATCCGGCGCCAGATGAAGATAGGTATAAAGGATCTGGCCTTCATGAAACAGGCCATATTCCTGGGGAAGCGGCTCCTTTACCTTGACCATCATCTCTGCGCTTTCCCAGACCTCCCTCGCAGTGGCTTTCAGGACAGCGCCGGCGTTCTTATATTCTTCATCAGAAAAACCGGAACCTTCGCCCGCGCCTTCTTCGATCAGTACCTCATGCCCTGCCAGGACGTAGCTTTTCACGTTATCCGGTGTCAGTCCGACACGGAATTCGTTATTCTTGATTTCCTTTACACATCCAACTCTCATGCTTTCACTCCTCTAATTCGCAAGAATACACGGACAACAATGTTGTCGCATGACATGTGTTACAGTACCCGGCCGGTGAGGCCGTGAACTGTGACTATTTTATATTATTTCCTCTGGTTTGGCAATAATGCATTACAGTGAGAAAACACATCGTTACAGTTCACGGCCTCACTGGTTGGGGACTGGGGAACACAGGGGGATCTCTATAGCTGACGGGTGAGAGAGCTTCACCTTCCGGTGCAGAACCCCGTCACCTGCTGATCCTCGGAGCCACCGTCCAACATAGACTAAGACGCTCAGGAAGAGCCTTCGCGCCTAAGTCTATGTAGGACGCTGTCTC
>JAFOJB010000435.1 GCA_017420455.1 Blautia sp. | reverse complement strand
GTTCGCGAAGACCTGCGAAGGTGCCGCGCGCGCGGTTCTGCTGTGCTTCGGAGAATTCCACCCTGATGGCGCCGTTCTCGATGCTGAGCTCACCCTCGATGCCGCAGACCGGGCATTCTACTTTGGTGGTGCCGGGAAGGATGGTGATCAGTCTCTGATGGCAGACAGGACATACTCCCTCCGGTTTGTTCGCCGGCTGGAAGAAGCCTACGCTCTCATCCTCATAGCCGCGGACAGTTCTTCTGCCCATCTCATGCATGTTGTCGATCAGCTCCTGATCAAGATACGGATTCCCGATAGTACCCATGCTGTTGGCGTTGTAATTTCCCATCACCTTCATCATGGGCGGGAAGCCGAAGAGATGAAGGGTGGCAGTACCCATGGAGGTCCAGTTTTCGGTGGAGGCCCCGCCTACGGAAATATAGGAAACGGTCCTCTTTTTAAATCTCTCCATCGGGAAGGCATCCGGATCTCCCGGAAGCTCGCCGGTCCTTCTCTTGTCCAGGACCCAGGTGATGGCGGAATAGTCATGACGGCAGGAGAAACGGTCCACGAAATCCTTGAACTGGCCTACCGGCTGCAGAACATAGACGGGAGCTCCGATGATCAGGCAGTCTGCCTTTCTCACTTCCTCCTCCAGCGCCTGGAAATCGTCCTTAAAGATACAGACATTATCCTTTCCCTTCTCCAGCTGTGTAGAACATGCGCCGCAGCCACGGCAGCGTCCGATGTTCATGCTGCAGGTGTTGATGAACCTGATCTCCGCGTCCGGAGCGGCTTCTCTTGCTCCAAAAAGAGCCTCTTTTACCAGAATGTCGGTGTTTGCGTTTTTCTTTCCGAAGGAAACTCCCAAAATAACCATCGTATACCCTTTTCCTTTCTATAACTGATATGGACCGGTGAAGCCACTGACTGCAGACCATCCTGGGAAGTATCTGCTGTTTCCCCGGCTTTTGTGATGAATCAAGTATACCTGTTTCCTGTTTTTTCAGATACACGCATGGAGACGATTTTTTTCACCCATATTCACCTCGAAGCGCTGTTCCGCTTCCCGAAGGATAATCACAGGTGTACAATTTTGCCCTCCCCCTGCTTCAAACGGTCATGACTCTTATCATTCATCGTGTCTTCGTCTGACCCTTATAAAAGCGATCTCATTTGGGAGCAGTTCCTCCTCTATGGTAAGCACCCCGTTCACTGCCTGAATCTTCCGCATGGTCAGATTCGGCTCACAGACTCTGCGCAGATATTTCAGATCGTTCCGGGAAAGCTCCTTCTCATATTCCAGTTCCTTCCACTTGTTCAGAACACTGCCGTTCAGATCATTGATCCTGTATATTTTCACCCTGTAGGAACCGTCCGCCACATCCCTGAGCCGCACCTGAAGATGCATTTTTTTCCTGTCCTCAAAGTATTTCCAGAGACTGTCCTTTTCGATCTCCCATTCCGCGGTCAGGTAATAATTCAGGCTCAGATTCTGCTGATTATGGCAGATAATGGCATAGTTGTCATGCCTGTCCGTCGTCACGAGAAAGCTTCCGGTCTTTCCGATATAATAGGGGAACAGACGATTCAGAAATTCGAAAGCAAAGGCCGCCGGCTTCAGGATCCCGTCCCTGGTGATCAGCCCTGTACCTCCGAACAGCTCTCCGGTGGTATCGTAGGAAGCATACTGCAGATCGCTCCCCGAGCCATAGCCCATTCCATCCACCGTGCCGCACAGATCAATGATATTCTTCAGGATATACGCGCCTTTAAAGGTACTGTCATTGATAAAATTCCGCACCGACGGCGTCAGGTTCCATTCGTTCAGATAGATCGGAAGATCCGAAAGCCCTGCCTCGCTGATGATCCTTCTTTCTCTGGATACCATATGGAAGAAAGCGTCGTGATCCGTATTTCTTCTTGCAGACCTGTCCAGTCCGTCTTCTCCGCGGACATACGCATAATAGGAAACCGTGAGAAAATCCGGTCTGCAGTCTGACTGATTCCATTTTTTCAGGAACGCCAGCCGCACATCCTCACCCATATCCATGCGGATCCCGTAGCCGCCTACCTGAATTTTTTCATTGAAATTTTTGATGATGTTCCTGGTAGCCTCAAACAGTTCCAGATACTTTTCCTCTTTCCCCCGTTCCCTGCGCCATTCCTCATCGTACCAGAGCTCTATGCGCCAGTCGTCTGTAACAGACTGCCCGTACCGGTTTCCGATATGACTCATAAAAGAGCGGATGATCCGTTTCCAGTGGTCGATCGAAAAAGCATCGATTTTCCGGAGCGTAATATTTTCCTCGTCCTGGTAATGATTGATCCCGTAAACCACCTGATCAGGCTTCAGGCCGAAATCGATAAAGGGCTTCAGGTCCATCTCCAGGATGATGTCCAGTACCGTGTCGATGCTGCTGAAATTGAATTCCTCCTGGCCGGGCCGGTTGAAAAAGTCCTCGGAGAACAGACTCCAGAAGCGGACATATTTGAAATTCAGAGCGCTTTTCAGAATCAGAAGATGTTCCTTCGCCGTGTTGTAAAGGAGGTTTGAAACTTCACCGAAATTGATGATGTAATTCCAGTAGGGGGGAAGTTCTTTATTATCTGCGGCAGAATACTCTCCAAATGACTTTTTTACGGATAACCCTGCCTCTTCGGAATCCTGTTCCTCCGTGACAAGCATATGCTCCAGACGTTTTTCCAGCTTCTTCTGGTGCTCGGACTCCTCCCCGGTCTCCCGCTTCAGAACTTCCTTCCGCCGGAACTCCGTCGGGGTCAGGCCGTATTCCTTCTTGAAAACCTTGTTGAACAGAGCCGCAGAGGTAAAGCCATTCTTATAGGCAATTCTTGTGATCGGCGCGTCCGAATAAAGGAGATCGTCCACAGCGTAAAAGAGACGTACACTGGTCAGATAGCTGGCAAAATTCATGCCGTAATTCTTTTTGAAAAAGCGGGAGAGATACCCATTGGAAAGAAAGAGCTTTTCAGAGAGTTCCTTCATACTGATCTGCTGATCATAATTGGAATAGATATAATTATTGATCTGCTGGATCCGTTCTTCGTAGCGTTCCCCGTCCTCATTTCCCTTCTGTTCCATGAAGCCCACCAGAAAATGCTTTGTCAGATAATCCAGTATTTCAAAGATATCCGCGATATAGCCGAAGCCCTCCGAGTATCCCTTCTGCTCGATATAATGACTCAGCATCCGGCGCAGGATATGGCGGAACTCAGGAAAACGATCGTCATCTGTCTCGGAAGAATCACACCAGAAGATATTTTCCCCGCTTTTCAGTACCTCGTTCAGCACCTGCTGATTTACCATCAGCTGCAGATAGAGGACGTCCCCGGTTTTCTGGAAGAAATGGTTTCTGTTGGCGTTGATGACAAGAATATCGTTTTCCTTCATGGAGGATACTCTTTTTTCCACGCAGACATTCATGCTTCCTTCCAGAATGAACAGAAGCTCCATGCTCTGGTGCATCCGCGCTTCTGCAGTTACTTCATCACTGATAGAAATTGTAAAACGTTCTTTATTATTCATATTCACCCGGTAACCATCTTTTTATTCTCAGGATTGATCCGGAAATAGCTGTCCCAATCCTTACCCGATGGAAGACCTCCGCGCTAAAAACAGGACCTGCTGCAGGATCCGCAAATCCCGCAGCAGGTCCATATCTGTCTTCATCCGTCTGCATCAACAGATCAGTCGTTTTCGATTGCTCTTCTTAAAGCTTCCTGATGCCTTCTCACCTGCTCGATCCCATCTACGGGAAGCGCGTCTCTCAGGGATTCGCCGCCTTCATACTCTGTACTCAGATATCCGTCATAGCCGGCTTTCTTGTAGGCCGCCACAACCTGCGGGATCGCAACTGCGGTCTCTACATAATCTTCACTGGTGTTGTAGCATTTTGCGTGGGTATGGATGATGTGACCGATATTGTCGATCAGGTCCTGAGGATCGCTCCAGGAGTAGGTATAGCTGGAATTCAGATAGCCCATATCTGCGGGGCCGGCTCCCATGCTCTCCAGCTTTCTGGTAAGGTCGGAAAGACCATTGGCGTTTCTGTAATTCATATTGGCAAGACCAAGATTCAGGGAATACTCGATCTTTACGAAGCCTTTCTGCACTCTCTCGGCAAAGGCATCATTGACGACCTTGATGCACTCTTCCTTCGCGCCCTGTCTCCTCCATTTTTCTTCTACCACATCCGGCACTCTCTGGCAGAAGATTCCCATATCCGGGATGAAACCAAAATATTTATACTTGGAGCCCGGTTTGTCCAGTCTGTCAAGATAGCCCTGTGCCCAGCTGGAGTTCAGGGAGAAGGGTGCATGAACCTCAAGTCCTATCTTTACGCCAACCTCTTCCGCATAGTCCAGGCTGCCTTCGATGACATCCATGGGAGTGGAAACCAGAGTACGGATGCAGGAGAAGCCCAGGAGGGACGCGCATTTCAGGTCACGGCACATCATCTCTACCTGCTCGCCGAGGCTCAGCATACGGTTCTCATAAATATGGTTTTCCAGGAAGGCATCATAGCAGGTGGGGGTCAGGTTGTATTTCGCGAGCCATTCCTTCCACTGCGCCTGGAAGCTCTCGGTATAGATGGGATTCGGGAACTGTTTGATCATGGATTCTGCAAGAAGCTCTACGCCTGTCGCGCCGGTCTTTGCTGTTTCTCTGAGGCAGCCTTCCAGATCCAGAGTGCCGTTGTAATATTCATCCTGATAGCTGTAAAGGGATACGCTTCTTTTGATTTCGCTCATCTTCTTCGTCCTCCTCTAATCAAATCTCAAAGTCTGCTTCGCAGTTTGCCTGGATCGGGAACGGCATATAGGACGGAGCAATATGCTGAAGAACACAGATGTGATGCTTTCCAGCTGCAAGTCCGCCTTCTTTCCTGACCGTTACTGTCGCGTATTCGCCGAATTCCCAACGGTACAGAGGGCTGACAACCGTCTTGACCTGTTCCAGGTCAAAGGTCTCTCCGTTCACGGTGAGCAGTACGTTTTCTCTCGGGATCTTCTCCCCGTCGATGGTGACAGCAATATCGCGGATGATGGATAAAGTGATCCCTCTGTAATACTGCAGCTTGAACGCGAACTGAAAGCCGCAGACACTGCCGTCCTTCTCGACATTCCTGAATCCTGCCGGGTCAAAAATCTGTCTTCCTGCCATAATATCCTCCTTTTCCGGTGCTGTTTGATCGGAACTTGTTTTAGTGTCTTTATTGTATCATATTCTTCCGGGTTTTTGATCTGTCATTTATGATTATTTTCCCATTTTTGCGCTGTTTTTTTATCTATATCTTCAATATTCCAGCTGCGTTGCTTTCAGAATTTTATGATATTCGAAATTCCCTTCTTGTAATCCCCTTTTTCCTGTGATATGCTATAGAAAAGTTACTATTCGCAGTCTTGCCCGGATATGAGGCCGGATTTTTGTATCTGTACAGAAAACCGGTCTCATATCCGGGCAAGACTGCGAAAGCTGTCACTCCACAGGATGAGGAATTCAGGC
>JAFOJB010000434.1 GCA_017420455.1 Blautia sp. | reverse complement strand
TGCTGGAAGGCATTTTTGCCAACATTTCCACCATCAAGGCCTCTCACAACGCTGCCGATAAGAACATCGACATTACCTTCGGTGTAGATGATATCCAGCTTCCGCTGCACCCCGGTGCTGAAGAGTTCTGGAGAGATAACGGTTACATCGAGTAATTCAGGTCCAAAGCCGTGGAAGCCGTTCTGTGCTGCCACGGCTTTTTCATTCCCATTCTGGCTTCGGCAGAATATGAGCACAAGTATGAATAACAGGAAAAAGTATCTGTTTGTTTTTCTGGCAGCTGCGGCGGCAGCCGTTTTCCTCTGGTGGGCGTATTTCGCGCCTGCCGGCAAGCGCTTCCGGCTCTATGACAGGGTCCGGGAGACAGAAGTCTTTTCCGTACCTGTAAAAGCAGGAGATCAGCTCAGGCTGGAAATTGAACATTCCTTTGAACATATTCCCTGGTATGAATATTATACGGTCACCGAAGACGATCAGTTTAATCTTGACGCGATCGCCGTGGCGGGGTATGGCGCCGGAATTCCTGCGGAAATGGATGTGCCGACGCGCATCGAGGATGGAATGGTCTGGATGGAAGAGATCAACAGTGTGTTTCCCAACTTCAAATGGATCACATCTGCAACCTATATGAAAAGCCTTACTCTGAACGGAGAAATCGTTTTTGACTTCCGGAGCCTGCCTGACGCCAGCAGGATCCTGGGAGAAATCATCAATGTAAGGGGGAATCTCACAAGTGTCTGACACTGATAAAAAAACGGATATCGCCGATGGCGGGAAACCTTCATCCGATATCAATAACAGCACGGAGATCATGGAAAAATACGAGAGAGAATCACGTACCCGCGCCTTTGAGGCGGCGTGGCTGAAAAACCTTGTATATGTTCTGTGTCTTGCCTTTACGGTCTATCACCTGGCCTATGCTTCCGGAATCCGTGCGCTGCAGATGGTCAATATCAAGCATCATGCCATACATGTGGGGCTGATTCTGGTACTTGGCTTTGCCTTGTATCCTGCTTTTAAAAAATCCGGCAGGAAGAAGATCATCTGGTATGACTGGGTCTTCATTCTGGCTTCCGCCATAATGCCGGTTTATGTTTTTGTACGCTATCCGGTCTTTATCTCTACCGGCTTCCGCGGTGAAACGGTGGACATCATTTTCGGGACGATCCTGATCCTGCTGGTTCTGGAATGTTCCCGGCGTCTGAGCGGGTGGGCTCTGCCGGTTCTTTCCATTCTTTTTCTCCTCTACGCGATCTACGGGAGATCCTTCCCGGGGATTTTCAGGCATCGCGGTTATAACTGGCACCGGATCGTTACATACCTTACAACGGACGTTTACGGTATTTACGGTACATCCATCAAAGTATCAGCTACGTTTATTGTATTGTTCATCATTTTCGGAGAAGTAATGAACAAGTGCGGGATGGGACAGTTTTTTAACGATATTGCGAACGCTCTGGCGGGTCATACCAAAGGCGGTCCTGCAAAGGTTGCCGTACTGGCCTCCGGATTCCTGGGGTCCATTAACGGCTCCGCTGTCGCCAATGTTGTCACTACAGGAACCTTTACCATTCCGCTGATGAAAAAAACCGGGTATTCCAGAGAATTTGCCGGGTCCGTGGAAGCAACCGCTTCGGTAGGCGGACAGCTGCTTCCGCCGATCATGGGTGCGGCGGCTTTCGTAATGGCGGAAACACTTGGATTTAAATATTCTTCGATCATTAAGGCGGCCGTGATCCCTGCTCTGATCTATTATCTGGGGATCATTATTCAGGTGCAGATGCGCGCGACCAAAGAACAGCTGAATGGTCTGCCCAGGGATCAGATGCCAAAGATCGGACAGGTAATGAAAGAGCGCGGTCATCTGCTGATCCCGATCGCCTTTCTCCTGTATATGCTGATTTTCAGCGGACAGACCGTTATCCGGAGCGCTTTCTGGACGATCCTTGTAACGATAGTCGTAGCGGAACTTCGTCCGGTCAGCCGGATGAATCTGAAAGATCTCTGCGATGCCTTTGCGGCCGCGGCAAGGTCTACTGTTTCCGTGGGTATGGCCTGCGCCTGTGTGGGAATCATTGTCGGCATCTGCGGGATGACAGGTTTTGCCCTGAATATTGCACACGCTATTATCAGTATCGGCAGACAGAGTCTGATGCTGACTCTGCTGTTTACCATGGTTACCTGTATGATCCTGGGTATGGGGCTTCCTTCCATTCCATCTTATCTGATCACGGCTACGATTGCCGCGCCGGCTCTGGTGGAGCTGGGACAGCCAAGCATCGTTGCCCATATGTTCTGCTTCTACTTTGCCATGTTTGCGAACCTTACGCCGCCTGTAGCCCTGGCTGCCTTCGCGGCCGCGGGCCTGTCCGGAGGCAACCCGATGAAAACGGGCTGGCAGTCGGTACGGCTGGCTCTGGCAGGCTTTATCGTACCTTTCATGTTTGTGTATAATCCACAGCTGCTTCTGGAACAGGTTACCTGGCTTACGGGCATCCAGGTGGTAGTGACAGCCTGTGCAGGCGTGTTATTGATCGCGGCAGCCGTAGAGGGATATCTGTTCGGAAGGATGAATATCATCCTGCGCATCATCGCAGGAATCGGCGCCTATCTTCTGATCGACAGCCGGCTGATGACAGATATGGCCGGGCTTGCCCTTCTTGCCGGGATCATTATGCTGCAGATGTTTGTATTCCGGACGCACACGCCGTCGGTGCCAAAAGCGTAGTCCAGGAGAAAAAACAGATGTTTCGGAATTTCCGCCCTGCGGGCTCGCCTGGCGCTTTGCGCCTGAATTTCTCATCTTGTGGAGTGACAGCTTTCGCAGTCTTGCCCGGATATGATCAGTAATTTTAACGGAGGATTTTCCATGCTGACATTTGACCCACAGAAATACCATTATCCTTCCCGCCGCACTGTGGTATATGCCCCGCGGGCGATGGCCTGCACCTCGGTCCCTCTGGGAGCACAGATCGGGATCGATGTCATGAAAAAGGGCGGTAATGCCGTGGATGCCGCTGTGGCGATGGCGGCAGCCATGCCGCTTCTGGAGCCTACCGGTAACGGGCTGGGCAGCGACTGCTTCGCGCTGGTCTGGATCGAAAAAGAAAAAAAGCTGTATGGCCTGAATGCAAGCGGTACTGCTCCGACAGAGCTTTCAGCGGAGGTTTTTCAGAAGGCAGGATTTTCGTCCGTACCCTTTGACGGTTGGCTTCCGACCATGGTGCCGGGAGCGCCTGCCGGATGGGCAGAGCTCTCCCGGCGTTTCGGCTCGAAACCACTGAAAGAATTGTTTGCCCCGGCCATCGACTATGCACGGGGAGGGTGCCCGGTGGGGGTGGTTCCCGGCCGTCTATGGGCAAAAGATTCCCGGCGGATCAAGAGAGCCATGGAAAAGAATGCACTGCCTCACAGATACTGGTGGGAAGCTTTTATGAAACCGGATGGCTCCCCGTATCAGACCGGGGATTTTTTTCGCTGGAATGCCTATGCCGATACGCTGGAAGAACTGGCAGAAACAGACTGTGAAAGCTTCTACCGAGGATCTTTGATGGAAAAGATCGTATCCTTCAGCCGGCAGAGCGGGGGATATTTCGGAGAAGAGGATTTTCGCACATATCATCCGGACTGGGTGGAACCGATCACAGCGGATTATAAGGGATGGACAGTCTGCGAGATACCGCCAAACGGGCATGGAATCACGGTCCTGATGGCTCTGAATATCCTGAAAGGTCTGGAATTATCTGCGGAACGCGAATGCGCGGATACGTATCATAAGATCGTGGAGAGCATAAAGCTTGCTTTCGCGGACACCAGAACTTACGTGGCAGATCCCAGGACGATGAAGGTCACCGTGAAAGAGCTTCTGGATGAAGACTATGCGGCAAAGAGACGTGCATGGATCGGGGAGCAGGCGTTGACGCCAGTGGCAGGCAATCCGAAAAGCGGAGGAACCATATATCTTTGTACAGCGGATCCTTCCGGAAATATGGTTTCCTTCATACAGAGCAACTACACCGGATTCGGCGCGGGTATTGTGATCCCCGGAACCGGGATCTCCCTGCAGAACCGCGGCGCGAATTTCTCGCTGGATCCTGCCAGTGATAATTTCCTTCAGGGAGGAAAAAAATCCTATCATACCATTATTCCGGGTTTTCTCATGAAGAACGGAGAGGCTGTAGGTCCCTTTGGGGTCATGGGGGCGTTCATGCAGCCTCAGGGACACGTGCAGGTTATTGTAAATGCGGTGGATTATCATATGAATCCGCAGGAGTGTCTGGATGCGCCGCGCGTCCAGTGGACAGGGGGAAAACATTTTCAGCTGGAACGGGAAGTACCGGCTTCGGTCGGTGCAGGCCTGGAAGCGAAAGGACATGAAATAGAAGTCCTCAATCAGAATACTACGATGGGGAGAGGACAGATCATCTGGCGCATGGAAAACGGCATGCTCGCCGGAGGCACAGAACCACGCTGCGACGGATGCATATGTGTGTGGTAAGGGTGGCAAAGGGACTGTCCCCTTATCACATCCATAAAGAAAACGGCTTCACTGGATCGTTTTTGATCTTGTGAAGCCGTTTTCAGTTTTCCCATATTCGATTTTGGGATGTTAAAAAGGGACTGTCCCTCTGTAACATCAGCATGCCTGCAAAAGATAGCCGAACAGCAGCTGCTGGTCTTCTATGGAATTTGCGTATATTTCCGGCTCATTTCTGCCGTTTGCAGCCAGCATGCTGGCCAGGCCGAGGTAATGCCCTCTGGTTTCCTTCAGATCATATTCCTTTCCGGAATCTGTTATGACCCACACGGATTCTTTGCATTTGCTGATCGTTTCTTCAAATCTCTTTATATCGTCATTATTCTTTATCCACATATGATAATCTCCTTTTGTTCAATTCAGGACAGTTATTTCCGGATCAATCCGGGCATCGCCGCCTGAAGACAACGCAGTCAGAACGAAATTTTAGACAAGCAGATTTCCCAAGGTATTGTTGAACAGCTCCTTACCTGTAAAGAAACTGGAAAGATCCATTCACCATGCTGGAGACACTCAGGAATTCAAAAGCGTTATCCATAAGATACTTCATAACCTTCTTCTGAAAACTTCCTTTTTTCTGATAATCGTTGTTTTTTCTTTTATCTGTCATAGCAAAATCTCCTTTCAAAAAATGTTGTC
>JAFOJB010000433.1 GCA_017420455.1 Blautia sp. | reverse complement strand
GCACGGGCGGCAGCATCAGCCGGATCGGATATCCCATCGGCAGGAGCGCAGGAAGCACCGGGAATACCGGCACCGGATCCGCAGCAGGATACCGGCAGCACCGGAGAAAAAAGCGCCATTCAGTCCGCCCGGGAATACCTTGCTATTTCCGCCTTCTCGAAGCAGGGTCTCATAGACCAGCTCGTTTATGAAGGTTTTTCGGAAAGCGAAGCCGAAAACGCCGTCGGCAGCATTTCAATAGACTGGAAAGAACAGGCCTATGAAAGCGCCAAAGAATACCTTGACATCATGAACTTTACCATCAGCGACTTAACCGCCCAGCTCGTCTATGACGGCTTCACTTCAGAAGAAGTTACCTACGGCGTCGACAAGGCATATCATCGTTAAGGAACTGTCCCCCCGGGGCGTGATATGGGACAATCCCCGTGTCACGCCCCACCTTTTTTGTAAAAATGTACAGGAATCATTGCAAATTTCTTTCTTTTCATGTATTATTTACTGCAGGGATGGAAATACAGCATCCGGGCGGAACGCCTTCAGATGCAGAACTGTGTGACAGGAGTACTTTATGGCCAAAAACCCTTACCGGGAAGACTACAGACTGACCGAGCATTTCGATGAAAAAGGACGGGTTCACACGACTTCCGAATATATTGGAAAGAAGTACCGGTTCTCTGAGGATGCGGCGGTCATTTCTTTTGAGAAAAAAAAGGAAGCTCTCCTTGCAGCCGCCGGATGGCTCTGCTTTTTGGCCGCCCTCTGGCAGGAAAACGCTGCGATGCACCACCTGTACATCGCGCTTCCCTTCGCTTTTACTGCGCTGCCCCTGGCGCTCTACACGCATACCGCCGCGGTCTTCTGCGGTATGAAGGAACCTTTGGAGCACAGGCACGCAGAAAGGATGAATCACTCTTTTCCGCCAGCCGCGCTGGCGGTAATGCTGTTTTCCCTGTTCTCCCTGGCGGGAGAACTCCTGGGGTATATCACGGAAAAAGAACAGTTCTCCACAACAGGAGACCTTTTCTTCACAGCCGGTGCCTTCGGACTGTTCCTTGTCGGAGTATTTGCCTTCAAAGCCAGAAAAAAAGTGACCATCGTACCCGAAGGCTGAAAAGCCTGAAAAGCCCTGCAGCTATGTTTATTGACCGCGGAAACGCGTGTTTAATAAAGGATTCCCGTGTCAGAACCACCTTTCTCAGAATGTGCTTTTCACACGGGATCAGAAAAAAATTTAAAGGAGGAAAACAAAATGATCAACATGAAAAAGATCGCCGCTCTCTCCATGGCCTCTGTGATGGTACTCTCCACCGCGGCTATGGCAGAAACCGCAGAAGCACCCGCCGAAGGAGCACATGCGAATATCGTATACGCTACCTCAACCTTCGGACAGAAATTCAGCCCCTTCTTCGCCACCACCGCCTACGATATGGAAGTCGTAGACCTTACCCAGGCACTAGCGCTCGCCACAGACAGAGGCGGAGCAGTCATCTACAAGGGTATTGAAGGCGAAACCATCGACTACAACGGAACGGATTACACCTACTATGGACTCGGCGATGTCGAAGTCACACAGAACGAGGACGGAACCGTGGATTATACCATCCATATCCGTGACGACCAGGTCTTCTCCGATGGAGAACCGATGACCATCGACGACTATATCTTCAGCTTCTATGTATATGCAGACCCCACCTATGATGGTTCCACCACAATATACGCCCTTCCCATCGAGGGAATGGAAGAATACAGAAGCGGTATGCAGAGCAAGCTGGAACTCCTGCTGGGAACCGCAAGAGCCGGCTACGAAGCAAATGATTACTTCACAGAAGACGAATACAACAGCTTCTTCACAGCCTTTGACGCTGCCGGAGAGGCTTTTGCCCAGGAAATCGTGGACTACTGCAAGGGAGCAGGCTACAATGCCGAGGACGATTCCGTTGCCGCTTGTGCCGCGAACTGGGGATATGAACTGGCGGAAGACGCCACCGCAGCGGATTTCTTCGCATCCATGGTCGACAACTACGGCTATGATCTGAGCGACGAAGGAATCAACCTGGAGACTGCCGGCACCTCCATCACCGACTTTATCACCGCAAACATCGGCGAAGAAGCCATGCTGGATCTGCAGAAGGGTATCCAGACAGGAAGCGGCGCAGACAATGTGGCCGGCCTTACCCGTGTAGACGATTACACCGTAAACATCCACATGACCTCCTTTGATGCCACCGCCATCTACAATGTCGGTCTCTACATGGCTCCTCTTCATTACTACGGAGATCCTGCGGCATATGATTATAAGAACAACAAGTTCGGTTTCGCCAAGGGTGATCTTTCCGCCATCAAGGCAAAGACCTCTGAGCCCATCGGTGCCGGACCTTACGTATTTGACGGCTATGCAAACGGCGTTGTCACCCTGAAGGCAAATGAACACTACTTCAAGGGCAAACCTGCCACCGAAGTTCTGCTTATGCAGGAATCCATCGATTCCGACTATGTACCCGGCATTGTCACCGGAACCTTTGATATCGCCGGACCGTCCATGAACGATGAAACCGTAAGAGCCATCCAGGACGCCAACTCCAACCATGAGCTGCAGGGCGATACCCTTCATACCATCCTGGTTGATTACCGCGGCTATGGATATCTGGGAATCAACGCAGACCTTGTAAATGTAAACGACGAGCCGGCCTCCGATGCCTCCAAGGCTCTCAGAAAGGGCTTCATGACCCTTCTTTCCGTATATCGTGATACCGTGATCAACTCCTACTATGGCGACCGCGCGTCTGTCATCCAGTACCCGATCTCCAACACCTCCTGGGCAGCACCGAAGCCTGCCGATGAAGGATATCAGACCGCTTACTCCGTAGACGTAGACGGAAATCCGATCTATACCTCCTCCATGAGCGAGGAAGAAAGATACGCCGCCGCAAAGGAAGCAGCCATCGGCTTCTTCAAGGCCGCAGGCTTCACCTATGATGAAGCAGCAGGCAAATTCACAGACGTAGAGCAGACCTACGAGGTCATGATCCCCGGACAGGGACAGCAGGACCACCCGGCTTACGGTGTTGCCGTAGCAGCATCTGAAGTTCTGGAATCCCTCGGCATCAAGCTTCAGGTAAACGATGTCGGAACCTCTACCTGGAACAACGCTCTGGAAGGCAACACCGCCATGATGTGGGCAGCCGCATGGCAGTCCACCGTAGACCCGGATATGACCCAGGTTTACTCCAGCCAGAACGCACACGGCAATGGAACCAATTCCAATCACTACTCTGTAGACGACGCTGCTCTGGATGAGCTCATCGCAGAAGGAAGAGGCAGCGCGGATACCGAATATCGTAAATCTGTCTACAAAGACGCTATGAACATCATCATGGACTGGGGCTGCGAGCTTCCTCTGTATCAGAGAAAAGACTGTACCGTTGCTTCCTCGAAGCGTATCGTTATTGATTCCATTCCTCACGACATGACACCTTACTGGGGATGGTACGCAGAGGTCGAAACTCTGGCACTGCAGTAAAGAACAGAGCGGTTCAGAATGTCTGAACCCCGCCCGGTACCTGCCCGCATCGGTTTTCCCGCTGCGGGCAGGCTTTTTCATATCCTGGCAAAGTGAAAAGGCCTGCCTGCAAGAGTCTTTTCAGGGCGATAAGTATGTCAGTTTACTTTCATGCTTCTGAACAAGGTGAAAATACCTGGCTGCAATGCCCATTCACGGCGGGTATATGAAAAAGAGATTCTTTCTACTTGCGATCATGAATCAAGAAAGTTGGTAGCTCTATGCTGAAATATACAATCAAGCGTATTTTGTACAGCGTCATCATTCTATTCTTCGTCATGTTCATCATCTATGTACTGATGTACAACATGCCCATGGGATATATCGAGACCAAGGCCAGGGAACTGGCTTCCCGCCCCGGCGCGACCAAAAGCTACGCAGAATGGCTGGCCGACCTGAACGCCCAGTACGGTATGAATCAGGGCGTCGTAAAAGGATATCTCACATGGCTGAAAAGCGCCCTCACCGGAAACTGGGGCGACAACTGGGCCTGGACCATCCCGGTCACCCAGGAATTTCACAATACCGTATGGTACAGCTTTATCCTCGGACTGGTTTCCTTTATTCTGGAGATCATCATCGCGATTCCCCTCGGAATCACCGCTGCCAAAAAGCAATACAGCTTTACGGACTATTTCACGACGGTGGTCTCCATGATCTGTATCTCCATGCCCACCTTCTTTCTGGCGACGCTGCTGAAATACATCTTCTCCGTAAAGCTGGGCTGGTTTGACCTGTCCGGTATGCAGGGCAGGGATTATATGAACCTCTCGGAATTCGGGAAATTCCTGGATGTGGCGAAACACTTCGTCCTGCCCGCCGTCACGCTTACCATCATCAGTATCGGAAGTCTGATGCGTTACACCAGGACCAATATGCTGGAGGTGCTGAACGCCGACTATATCCGTACGGCCCGGGCCAAGGGCGTACCGGAAAAACGCGTGATCAATTATCACGCCTTCCGCAATACCCTGATCCCCCTGGTTACCACCCTGGGAGGAAGCCTTCCTCATCTGTTCGCCGGCGCCCTCATCACAGAAACCCTGTTCTCCATCCGGGGCATCGGTTTTGCTTCCTACAATTCCATGATACAGGGAGATATTCCCTTTATCATGTTCTACCTCGCATTCATTTCCATTCTGACGCTCCTTGGCAACCTGATTTCCGACCTGCTGTACGCGGTAGTAGACCCCCGTGTACGGCTGAGCTAGAAGGGAGGAGCGATCTATGGCATCTTATGATCTGAACGAGGTTCTGAAAAAGCGGGCCGCACAGAAAGAGGGAATGGCTGCCCAGACAGACGGCAGCCTTGCTCTGGACGATGTCAGCCGGGTAAAGGTACTTTCCCCCGGCCGGCAGGTCTTCAAGCGCTTTATCCGGAATCGTCTGGCTGTGTGCGGTTCCGTCATCCTGATCATCATGTTTGTCTTCTCCTTCCTTGGGCCGTTCTTCTACCCCTATGGACAGAAGCAGATCTTCTACAAGCATGACAAACAGAATGTGAACTACGCCCTGGCGAAGGAAAACACTGCCTACAATGGCTATGAGATCGATGCCTCCCTCCCCGTGGAACGGAACATCATCAACGCCATGAACAGCAACATCAAGAAAATGATCGAAGCCGGCCAGGATGAGCTTACGTTGCCGGGGGAAGGCGTTTCTTACCTGATCCGGAAGGAAATCCCTTCTGTGTACACTCTGTCCACCATGGAATCCTCCCTGGTCTGCAGCGCCGGAAACAGTGTCGTAAAGGTCGGCACCTACAGCATGGTAGGGAAAAAGCTGGAATTTTCCGTGGATGAGATCCCCGGCCTTGCCGATGCCGCCGCGAAGGAAGTGAAGGGCGTATCCGGCTCCTTCACCGCGGACGGTGTCGAATACCAGTTTACCAGAGGAGAAAAACCGAAGACCTACGATATCTCCTGTGAAATGAACGGTATCGTATATACCGGAGAAAAGCCGGGAGACGGCTTTGAAAAAGCGCTCGATACGGCTCTCTCCTCGGGCTCTTCCTTTGCCTTTGAAGGGAAGCAGTATATCCTGGATATCAAGGGAAGCCGCACCGATGTGTACGAAGCTGGCGAACCTGCCGCCGCCAGGGTTTTCACAAAATATACCCTGGACACCTATGAAAGCGGCGTCTCTCTTCCCGATGATTTCCGTGCCCTCGCCCTGATGGCCGCCGTTTCCGGGGATTCCTTTACCTGTGACGGAATAACCTATAAAACCGTTCCGGAAAATGAAGCGATCATCATCCTGGATGAGGATGGAAACGAATTTGCGGAATTCAACAGCTTTTCTGTCCGCCGGTATTCCGGAGAGGATACCATGTCCTATGCGCTGAAGAAAGCCATCTCCGCCAAGGTGGAGGAGATGCTTCTGGCTGATGTAAAAACCGACGTGATGACAGCGGAAATTCCTCTGCAGGAAGAGGATGGCTCCTATATGACCGATGAAAACGGTGAGTTTGTCCTTTCCGAGACAGAGATGAAGATCACCCAGCGTCTTGCCGGTGAATATGTGATCAACTGTGACCAGATCAACTTTATCATCGATATCTTTGCTTCTCCGTCCGGGACCCATGTCCTTGGGACAGACGGCGACGGCTTCGATGTTCTTGCCCGTATCATGTACGGCGGACGGATCTCCCTGATGGTCGGCTTTATCGTCGTCCTGATCGAGACGGTTCTGGGAGTCATCATGGGCGGTATCGCCGGATATTTCGGCGGCTGGGTAGACAACCTGATCATGCGTCTGGTAGATATCTTCTACTGCCTGCCGTCCCTGCCCATCATGATCATCCTTGGCGCCATGATGGACGCCATCCGTCTGGATACCTACATTCGTCTGATGGTCATGATGGCCGCTCTGGGACTGATGGGCTGGGCCGGCGTCGCGCGTATGGTCCGCGGCCAGATCCTGTCCCTCCGGGAACAGGAATTCATGGTCGCCACAGAAGCCACGGGAATCCGGATCAAGGCGAGGATCTTCCGCCACCTGGTGCCCAATGTCATGCCCCAGCTGATCGTCATCGCCACCATGAGCCTCGGCGGCGTCATCATCACGGAATCCACCCTTTCCTATCTGGGTCTGGGTGTCAAGCACCCCCTGGCCACCTGGGGAACCATCATCAACTCTGTGTCCTCGGCCTCGGCCATGGCGCATTACGCATTTATCTGGATTCCGGTAGGACTTCTGATCTGCCTGACGGTTATCGCCTTCAACTTTGTAGGCGACGGCCTTCGGGACGCCTACGATCCCAAAGCCAAACGATAGGAGGAAAAGCATATGTCAGAAAAAAAGAATTCTTCCTATATATCCGGGAAGGAATCGAGGAAGATCACAAAATTCAACCGGCGGATCACCAAAAAGCTGGAAAAGGAACGGATGGACGCCAACAAGGATCCGGCCCTCTATACTACCAGAATGGCGGATGAAAACAACATTGTGGAATTTGACAATGTATGCACCTATTTCTTCTCCGATGTCGGCGTGGTAAAGGCCGTGGACGGAGTCAACTTCGTCGTTCCCAGACACACGACCGTCGGGATCGTGGGGGAGTCGGGCTGCGGGAAATCGGTAACCTCCCTTTCCCTGATGCAGCTGCTCCAGCGTCCCACCGGCCAGACCGTAGGCGGCGAGATCCGGTTCAACAAGGGCGACGGAACCGCCTTCAATATCGTGAATACACCTAACTCCATCATGGAAACCATCCGTGGAAACAAGATCTCCATGATCTTTCAGGAGCCCATGACAGCGCTGAATCCCGTGTTCCGCATCGGGCAGCAGATCAACGAGGTCATCGAGCTTCATAATCCGGAGATGTCCGAGGAGGATGTAAAGGCCCGTACCCTTGAGATGCTGGAAATGGTAGGCATCGCCAATAAAGAAGGGGTTTACCGGATGTATCCCCATGAGCTTTCAGGCGGTATGCGCCAGAGGATCTGCATCGCCATCGCCCTGGCCTGTTCCCCGACCCTGATCATCGCGGACGAACCCACTACCGCCCTGGATGTGACCATCCAGGCGCAGATCCTGGATCTTCTGCAGAATCTGAAGGATAAGCTGAATTCCTCCATCATGCTCATCACCCACGACCTCGGGGTTGTAGCAGGCATGGCAGATTATGTGGTCGTCATGTACGCAGGCCGTGTCATCGAGAAAGGAACGGCCGATGAAATCTTCCATCATCCCTGCCACCCCTATACCATCGGCCTGATGAGATCCAAGCCTGTCGTCGGCCAGAAGGTGGAGGCGCTTTATAACATCCCCGGCAGCGTTCCGAATCCCGTTGCCATGCCGGACTACTGCTATTTCCGGGACCGCTGCGAAATGCAGTGCGACCGCTGTAAGGGAGAATATCCGCCGGAGATCCGCTTAAGCGATACTCACATCGTTTCCTGCTACCGTCATTATGACGAAGGTCAGGTGCTGGGATATCCAAAATCTGTAAACGTGGAGGATCTGTGAGATGACTGAGAAAAACATGGCGACAGGAACTGCATCAGACTGTATCCTGGAGGTAAGAAACCTGGTCAAATATTTCCCCATCAAATCCAGCTTCTTCAAGCGGACCATCGGGAATGTAAAGGCTGTGGACGGCGTCAGCTTCAAGATCAGAAGAACACAGACCATGGGCCTGGTGGGCGAATCCGGCTGCGGGAAATCCACCTGCGGCAGGACGATCCTTCGTCTGATGGATAAGACTGCCGGCGACGTGATCTTCGACGGCGTGGATGTCTTCTCCCTCAGCAAGGAGGAGCTGCGGCATCTCCGTCCCAGAATGCAGCTGGTTTTCCAGGATCCCTACTCTTCTCTTTCCCCCAGACTTCCGGTGGGCGAGATCATCGGAGAAGCTGTCCGGGAGCACGGCATCGTAGACAGTGCCGAATTCGATACCTATATCAGCCGGGTCATGGATGTGTGCGGACTTCCCTCTTACTATAAGGAAAGGTATCCCCATGAGTTTTCCGGCGGACAGAGACAGCGTATCTGCATCGCCCGGGCTCTGGCCCTGGCGCCGGATTTCATTGTCTGCGATGAACCGGTATCTGCCCTGGATGTTTCGATCCAGGCGCAGATCATCAACCTTCTAAAGCAGCTGCAGAAGGAATTCGGCCTTACCTATCTGTTTATTTCCCATGATCTCTCCGTGGTAGAGCATATCTCCGACACGGTGGGGGTCATGTATCTGGGAAATATGGTAGAATACGCGCCGACAGAGAAGATCTTCAAAAATCCTCTGAATCCCTATACGAAGGCTCTTTTCTCTGCCATCCCCATCCCGGACCCGGATGTGAAGCTGAACCGGATCATCCTGAAGGGAAGCATTCCGAGCCCGGCCAATCCTCCGAAGGGCTGCAAGTTCAATACCCGGTGCGCGCAGTGCAAAGAGGTCTGTAAATATGTGCCTCCCGTCTGGAAAGAAGTGGAGCCGGAGCATTTCTGCGCCTGCCACCTTTTCGACAACAGCTCGGAGCAGATGGATGCAGAACGAAAAATGGAAGAAGCAAAGCGGAATCAGAAGGGCGTTTTAAAACAGGAAGAGGTCCTGTAAGACACTGGTCACAGACAGCTTCCAAAAGCTGTACAGAACAAATTCAGATCTG
>JAFOJB010000432.1 GCA_017420455.1 Blautia sp. | reverse complement strand
GCCGCTGTGTTTTTTTTCACAGCGGCTGTTTTTGCGCGATAAAGCCAGGCCGCCAGACGTGCACCGTGCCTGCACGGGCGCACACCTGGCGGCGAACGGTCATCGAAGGGCGGGCCCTGAGATGAGCGGCATCGCGGATCGGACAGGGGGAGAGCATTTCTCCCCTGTCCGATTGACCGGAGGAATCCTTACTCGATCCCGAGTACCTTATAATCCTTGTCTTCTACGGCTTTCTTAAGAACATCATCTGCAATCTCTGCCTTCAGTGTAACTGCCGCAGTGCCTGCCTCATGGCTTACCGCAGCGCTTTCCACCTGATCCAGAGCTTCCAGCGCTTTCTTAACTGTCGCCTCACAGTGTCCGCACATCATTCCTTCGATCTTCATTGTCTTTGTCATTTCCGTTTTTCCTTTCGTTTCCACATCAGAGTTTTCACTGTTTTCCATGGTTTCTTTATCTGAGCTCCCATGAGGCAGAAGACAGCCATCGGCATCGGTTCTGACAGGATGACGGGTCTTCTTGTCTTTGGAGGCATCATACATTTTAAAGAGATTCAGCCGAAGCGCGTTGGTCACCACGCAGAAGCTGGAAAGACTCATGGCTGCCGCGCCGAACATGGGATCCATCGTCAGGCCGAAGGCATGGACGAAGGCGCCTGCCGCAACCGGTACCAGGAGGGTATTATAGATCAGCGCCCAGAACAGGTTCTCGACGATATTCCTGTAGGTCTGGCGGCTGAGCCGCACCGCTGCCGCCACATCTGTCAGGCGGCTCTTCATGAGGACCACATCCGCGGCATCGATGGCCACATCCGTGCCCGCTCCGATGGCGATCCCGATATTCGCTCTGGTAAGGGCAGGCGCATCGTTGATCCCGTCGCCTACCATGGCTGTTTTTCCTTTCTCCTGAAGAAGACGGATCACTGCCTCCTTTCCTTCCGGCAGAACGCCAGCAGCCACTTCGTTGACACCGGCCTGACGCCCGATGGCCTTCGCCGTGCGTTCATTGTCGCCGGTGAGCATCACCACATGGATCCCCATGCTCTGCAATTCTCTGATGGCAGAGGCACTGTCCTCCTTCATGGTATCTGCGACGGCCACGATCCCGGCAAATTCCTTTTCCACGGCGAAAAACAGCGGCGTTTTGCCTTCCTCAGAAAGCTGTTCCGCTTTTCTCAGCATTTCCTCCGGAATGCGGCACTTCGTCCGGATAAAGGCTTCGTTTCCGCCGGACAGGAGTTTACCGGAGAAGGAAGTCAGGGAACCGTCCGTTTTTCCCATTCTTGCGGTAAGTCCATTTCCGGGAACAGCGGTAAATTCTGTCACTTCGGAAAGGGGGATCTTCTTTTCTCCTGCATAGGAGAGAACCGCCTTTGCCAGCGGGTGTTCGCTCTTCTGCTCCAGAGAGGCAGAAAGAGTAAGGAGATCTTTTCCGGATATGCCGCCGGCAGCGAAAATGTCTGTTACCACCGGTTCCCCGTTGGTGATGGTGCCGGTCTTGTCCAGAGCCACGATCTGTATATTGCCGGTTTCCTGAAGGGCTTCCGCATTTTTAAACAGGATTCCGTGTTTTGCTCCCATTCCGTTGCCCACCATGATGGCAACCGGAGTTGCAAGGCCCAGAGCGCAGGGACAGCTGACTACCAGTACGCAGATTCCCCGGGCAAGAGCGTAGCCGACGGTCTGTCCTGCCGCCAGCCAGAGGATGGTGACGATGACGGCCAGGGTGATCACTGCCGGGACAAAATAGCCGGAGATGGTATCTGCCAGCTTTGCCACAGGCGCTTTGGTAGCGGCGGCGTCGCTGACCATGGAGATGATCTGCGCCAGCGAGGTATCCTCCCCTACCCGGACAGCCTCGCATTTCAGGAATCCGGACTGGTTTGTGGTGGCGGAGGAGACGGTGTCCCCCGGCGCCTTGTCCACCGGGATGCTTTCTCCTGTAAGAGCGGATTCATTGACAGCGCTGGAGCCTTCCAGCACCACGCCGTCCACCGGGATATTCTCCCCGGGACGAACGACAAAGATGTCTCCTTTCCGGACGCTGTCTATGGAAATGGTGGTTTCCTGCCCGTCCCGCAGAACTGTGGCTGTTTTCGGAGCCAGCTTCATCAGGCTTTTCAGGGCATTGGTGGTCTTTCCCTTGGAATAGGCTTCCAGCATCTTGCCTACGGTGATGAGGGTCAGGATCATGGCAGCCGATTCAAAGTAGAATTCCATCATGTATTTCATGACAGCTTCGGCATTTCCGTCGGTCTGGGCTCTGGTCATGGCGAAAAGGATCACCGTGCTGTACACGAAGGCCGCGCTGGAACCCAGCGCGATGAGGGTATCCATGTTCGGGGCCAGATGGAACAGGCTTTTGTAACCGCTGATGAAAAACTTCTGATTGATCACCATGATGATGATGCAGAGCACCATCTGGAACAGTCCCATGCCGACATGGTTATCGGCAAAAAAGGCCGGAAGCGGCCAGCCCCACATCATATGGCCCATGGAGAAGTACATAAGGATCAGAAGGAAACCGACAGAAGCGATGAGCCTTTTTTTCAGCTTCGGGGTTTCCCGGTCCTTTAAGGCGTCCTCTTCTGCCGCGATCTTCGCGGAAAGGCTGCCGGAGGAGCCTTCTTCCGCTGCTCTGCGGCTGTTCGTATCTCCCTTCACAGCCGCGCCGTAGCCTGCGTTTTCCACAGCCTGGATGATTTCCGAGGAGGAGGCGGTTCCCTCTACTCCCATGGAATTGGTAAGCAGGCTCACGCTGCAGGACGTAACACCGGGTACTTTGGACACGGCTTTCTCCACTCTGCTCTGGCAGGCGGCACAGCTCATGCCCGTAACTGTATATTGTTCCAAAATACCACGCTCCTCTTTTTCACAAGAATATACAGACTTCTCCTGTTTTCGGATGACGGTTCTGAAAAGCCCGCCAGAATACGGCCGGCAGCAGAAACTGTCTTCTCTACTTCATCAGTTTCGGCAGAAGCTTCAGGGTTTCTTCCAGCTTTTCTTCCTTTCCCTCTTTCAGATCCTGCGCCACACAGGTCCTGAGGTGTTCCGAAAGAAGCTCTCTGGAAAAGCTGTTCAGGGCACAGTTGGCGGCGCTGACCTGGGCGAGGATATCTACGCAGTATACGTTGCGCTCCAGCATTCCCCGGATTCCCCGGATCTGCCCCTCTATGATGCTCAGCCGCCGCAGAAGCGCCTTCTGTTCCTTTTCCGACCGGTCCTTATACCGCTCCGTATGGCAGCAGTCCGCAGCTGCCCCGTCTGCAGCCTCGCCGGTTCCGGAAAGAACGGTATTTGCAGGTTCCTCTGTGATTTCCGTTTTCTCTGCTCTTTTTTCTACCATCTTATGATAACCTCCACGCTGCCTTTATACTATACCCCCCTATGGTATTTGTCAAGCGGATATTCAGGAGCGCAGCCGACTGCTGCTGCAGACGTTGCAGTTCCCGGCCAATCAGACCATGAACTGTAACGGGATACCGCTGCTCAGTCCCGGCCCGGCGAGAGTCTGAACGCGGCGGTTCATTCTGTTCACTCCCTGACAGGGCGGCCCTGAACGGCCGCAGGCATTGAGAAAAGCTGTGATACAGAGGAAGAGTTCGT
>JAFOJB010000431.1 GCA_017420455.1 Blautia sp. | reverse complement strand
TGAAGGCTTTCCGCTATATCACCCTTCCGCTGATCAAGCCCATGGTAGGGACGGCAATGAGCCTGAACGCCATCGGATCTCTGAAATTCTTCGACCTGATCTATTCGATGCTGGGAGACAAGACGGAAAACCTGAAGATGGACGTTCTTGCCACCTACCTTTACAGGACGGGCTTTTCCAGCAAGGGAGGAAATCATTATGGCTACGCCAGTGCCATTGGTATCGTCCTTGTAATACTTTGCCTGATCGCGACGGCGATCATTAATAAGATCTTTAAGACAGAAAGCTACGAGATGTGAGAGGAGGGTGTCGAGAATGAACAAAGCAAAGAAAAAAATCAAAGTCTCCACCATTCTGATCTATGTCTTTTTCATATTTATGGTGGTATTGTATCTGGCGCCGGTGGCCTGGATCGCCATGACTTCCCTGAAGACAAGGCCGGAAATCTACAAGGATCCCTTCGGCTGGCCGGAGGTTTTCCAGTGGGAAAACTATAAGGTCGCCTGGGAAGCCGGCAAGCTGGGTATCGCCATGCTGAATTCTCTGTTTGTCTGTGTGATCACACTGGCGCTTACCATGCTGCTGGGATCCATGGCAGCCTTTGCCATCGGCCGTATGAAATGGAAGCTGGCCAACGCGGCGATGGTCTACATCCTGATCGGAATGATGATCCCGGTACACTGCGTGCTGATCCCGCTCTTTGTAAGGTTCGCGAGACTGGGGCTCAGCAATAATCTGTGGGGGCTGATTCTCCCGTACCTGACGTTTTCGCTGCCAACATCGGTATATATCATGACCGGCTTTTTCCGGAGCATCCCCAATGAGCTGCTGGAGTCGGCCTGTATCGACGGATGCTCCATTTACAAGATCTTTTTCCAGATCGCGCTTCCGCTTTCCAGAACCGGTCTTTTTGTGACCGGACTTATGACCTTCATCGCCAACTGGAACGAGCTCCTTCTGGCGTTGGTATTCATTTCTGATGACACCAGGAAAACACTGCCGGTGGCGCTGACGAAATTCGTTACCCCGTATCAGTCCACCTATGACAAGATGTTTCCTGCGATCATGATCGCCATTATTCCGACGATCATCGTGTACACGATGTTCAGCAACCAGATCGTCGATGGTCTGACGACAGGAGCAGTAAAGGGGTAATGGTAAGCCTGTAAACCGTCAGGACCGGCCATCACAATGGAAAGGAGTCAGGGTAATACCGGATGTCTCCGGCGCGGCGGCTGTGAAGAGAATGGGAGGAAAATATGAAAAGAGAGGAAGCACGAGAGAAAGCAAAAGCCCTGGTTGGGCAGATGACACTGGAAGAAAAGGCATCTCAGCTTCGTTATGACGCGCCGGCGATCCCGAGGCTTGGAATTCCTGCGTATAACTGGTGGGGAGAGTCCCTTCATGGAATCGCCAGGGCCGGAACGGCTACCAGCTTCCCACAGGCCATCGGTATGGCGGCCACCTTTGACCCGTCTCTTCTGGGGGAGGCTGCCGATGTGATGGCGGAAGAAGGACGCGCGAAATATAACGCCTATTCCGCCGAGGGAGACAGAGATATTTACAAGGGACTGACTTTCTGGTCGCCGAATGTGAATATTTTCCGGGATCCCCGTTGGGGCCGTGGACATGAGACCTATGGAGAGGATCCATATCTGACCTCCCGTATGGGAGTATCCTTTGTGAAGCATCTCCAGGGTGACGGCGGGCACCTGAAGGCCGCAGCCTGCGCCAAGCACTTTGCGGTGCATTCCGGCCCGGAAGCCCTCCGGCATGAATTCGATGCCGTGGCCAGCAAAAAGGATATGGCGGAAACATATCTGCCGGCGTTTAAGGCACTGGTACAGGAGGCAGGCGTGGAGTCCGTCATGGGGGCCTACAACCGGGTGAACGGGGAACCCTGCTGCGGAAGCGAAACCCTTCTGAAAAAGATCCTCCGGGAGGAATGGGGCTTTGAGGGGCATATTCTTTC
>JAFOJB010000430.1 GCA_017420455.1 Blautia sp. | reverse complement strand
TCCCTGAAATATAATAACTGTCAGGTGAGGAAAACCTTTGAAAACCTCCAGGAGGAAATATAAATCATGAAAAGACAGCTCCTGATCGTGGAAAATGAACGATTTCTTCTGAACGATCCCTGCGCCTACCAGATCCGGGGAATGGTCCCGGAGGACTGCAGGAAAATAGACGCCTGTCTGGGAGACAGACGGCTTCCGGTTTCGTTCCGGGAAAGGTCCTTCCAGAGCGCCATGGAACGCTTCCGGGAAAGCGAAGGAATCGTGGGAAAAAGAGTAGAGGTGCAGGTACAGATCCCGGAGCAGCTGCCGGAGAAAGGAAGCCTTGTTCTCTATGCCGCAGACGGCAGGCAGAGACGAAGATGGTTTTCCATCCCCGTGCAGAGGCTGAGGGAGAAGCAGAAAAAGCCCCAGTTCTTTATCGAAGAGGAGCACATGCTGAAGGGAACGGATACCCTTGTGGTCCGGGGATGGGCCGCTTCGGATTCCCGGGTGCAGGTGAAGCTTTTCGACGAGGAGAAAAAACCGCTGCCGGTGGTCGTCCAGCGGAATTCCCGCCAGGACGTATCGGATCTGTACAAAGAATGCGCCATCGACCCCGAGAGCGCTTTTTACGCAGAGGTGGAGCATGTGCAGGGGAAATACGTGTACCTGGTGATGCAGGACGGGAAGAAAAACCGCGTCGTGCACCGTATCGCCGTGGGGAAGCTTCAGGTATTTTCAGCGAAGGTCCGGAAATATGAAAAGAAGTCCCTGGAGTATCTCCGGACCAACGGCCTGCAGGCCCTTGTCCAGAAGAGCGTCCAGAAGGTCCGGGATGACCGGAACCGGCCCATGGATTATGAAAAATGGCTGCCCCGGCATCTGCCCGGGGAGGAGGAGCTCAGAAGACAGAGAAATACCAGGTTTCCCTGGTCTCCGAAGATTTCCATTGTGGTACCCCTTTACCGTACGAAGAAGGAATATCTGCAGCAGATGATCGATTCCGTAAAAGCGCAGACGTACCAGAACTGGGAGCTGTGCCTTTCGGACGGCAGCGGGGAAAAATCTCCTCTTACCGGTATCCTTCGGGCGGCAGCGGCAGCAGAGCCCAGGATCAGGGTGATCGAAAACCAGGAGCAGCTTCGCATCGCGCAGAATACCAATGCGGCGCTTGGGGCGGCATCGGGAGAGTACGTGGCCTTCATGGACCATGACGACATGCTCTGTCCCCATGCTCTTTTCGAGTGCGTAAAGGCGCTGAACCAGGACCGGGACACGGATCTTCTGTATTCCGACGAGGACAAGATGTCCGTGAAGGGAACCAGGTTTTTCGAGCCGCATTTTAAGCCGGATTTCAACCCGGATCTTCTGCGGACGGTGAATTACATCTGCCATCTGTTTGTGGCACGGCGCGCCTTTCTGGAGGAAGTGGGGCCTCTCCGCCCCGAATTTGACGGCGCCCAGGACTATGACCTGATCCTGCGGTGTACCGAGAAAACCGGCAGGATCCGGCATATTCCGAAGATCCTCTACCACTGGAGGAGCCACGAGCAGTCTACCGCGGAGAATCCGGAAAGCAAGCTCTACGCCTTCGAGGCGGGAATGCGGGCTCTTTCGGCCCATTATGAACGGCTCGGGATTCCGGCGAAGGTTTCCATGGGACAGTATCCCGGGCTTTACCGGACCTGGTACGAATGGGAGGAAAAGCCCCTGATCTCCATCATCATCCCCAATAAGGACCACGTGGAGGATCTGGAGCGGTGCATCCGCTCTGTAGAGGAGAAGTCTGTCTACCGGAATTTCGAATATATCATTGTGGAAAACAACAGTACGGAGCAGGCAACCTTCGACTACTATAAGGAACTGGAGAAAAAGAACGAAAGAGTCCGTGTGGTATATTATGAGGGAGGCTTCAACTATTCCCGCATCAACAATTTCGGCGTTTCCTTCGCGAAAGGGGAGTACTATCTCCTTCTCAACAATGATACGGAAGTGATCAGCCCCGACTGGCTCTGGGAGATGCTGGGCTACTGCATGCGGCGGGACGTGGGAATCGTCGGCGCCAGACTCTATTACGGAGACAATACCGTCCAGCATGCCGGGGTCGTGATCGGATTCGGCGGTATCGCCGGGCACTGCTTTGTGCAGCAGCCCC
>JAFOJB010000429.1 GCA_017420455.1 Blautia sp. | reverse complement strand
GGTCCTGAACTTTTACAAAATGTACCGTCCCTCTCCGCTGGTGCATGCCGTATTTCTGGAAAAAGCGCTGGACACCCCGGCACATATTTTCTATAAATTCGAAGGAAACAATACCTCCGGAAGCCATAAACTGAATTCCGCGATCGCCCAGGCTTACTATGCAAAGGCCCAGGGGCTGAAGGGCGTCACCACCGAAACCGGCGCCGGTCAGTGGGGAACTGCTCTTTCCATGGCCTGCTCCTATTTCGGACTGGACTGCAAGGTTTACATGGTCAAGGTTTCCTATGAGCAGAAGCCTTTCCGCCGGGAAGTAATGCGTACCTACGGAGCAGATGTCACGCCTTCTCCCTCCATGGACACAAACATCGGCCGCAAGATCAACGAAGAATTCCCGGGGACAACAGGTTCTCTCGGCTGCGCGATTTCCGAGGCCGTAGAGGCTGCCACCTCTACACCGGGATACCGCTATGAGCTGGGCAGCGTCCTGAACCAGGTGCTGCTGCACCAGTCCATCATCGGTATGGAAACAAAGACAGCCTGTGATAAATACGGAATCAAACCGGACATCATCATCGGATGCGCCGGCGGCGGCTCCAATCTGGGCGGCCTGATCTCTCCCTTCATGGGCGAAAAACTCCGCGGCGAAGCAGACTACCGGATCATCGCCATCGAACCTGCATCCTGCCCAAGCTTTACGAGAGGCAGGTTTGCCTATGACTTCTGTGATACCGGAAAGGTCTGCCCCATGGCGAAAATGTACACTCTGGGCCACGGGTTTATTCCTTCCGCCAACCATGCCGGAGGCCTTCGCTATCATGGCATGAGCCCGGTCCTTTCCCAGCTTTATGCAGATGGATACCTGGAAGCACAGGCTGTCGAGCAGACCAGCGTGTTTGCTGCCGCCGAGCAGTTCGCAAGAGTAGAGGGAATTCTCCCTGCTCCCGAATCCAGCCACGCGATCCGCGCCGCCATCGACGAAGCTCTGAAATGCAAGGAAACCGGTGAAGAGAAGACTATCATCTTCGGCCTGACCGGTACCGGTTATTTCGACCTGAAGGCGTACGAAGCCTACAACAACGGCACGATGACAGACTATATCCCCACCGACGAGGATCTGGCCAAAGGCTTTGCAGGTATTCCGGATATTCCGGCAAACCGCTGAAAAATCCATCACAGAAGGCATCGTTCCTCCGAACGGTTCTGATGGAGGATGTCTTTTTGCACTGAAATCATAAAAACGGGGCTGTGACGAACTGTGTCTGACGCACAGTTCTTCACAGCCCCGTTTTCAGGCTTTCCATCTGTACTATGTAAATATTTTTTGCAGTGTGCTGTCGGATAAAAAGAAAGACGATCCGGGACAGTTAATCCTGGATGAATCCTCAGGAACTGTCCGGCTTCCGGTCACGGGGTTCCGGGCTGTACTTCCTCTGCTGCCGCTGTTTCCGGAACCTGTCCGGCCTCTGCTGCAGGTTCCGCCACTGCAGACTGCACCAGCGTCCCGCCTTGGGGATTCCCGTCCAGGGTATCACTTCTGGCGGCCAGAACATTGCCGCCATAGGGCTCTACGATCACAGAACTGTCATCCCCATTGTAATAATAATAATCTCCGGTATCGAAATTCCTGATGCTTTCCAGCTTCCAGCCCTGATCGCAGGCCAGAGTGGCCAGAAGAAGCTCATCTTCTGTTTTCACCTTGATCCCGACATGGAAGGAACTGCTGCCTCTCTGGATATAATTTCCCAGATTGATATCCCTGTCCCAGCTGGCGCCGATCTTTTCCATTCCCATGATCAGCTCCTGTCCATAGCCCTTTCCGGCTTTTACGACAGTATGCATATCTTCAATGGAATGGAAGGGATCCCACACCAGGTCGTGGGTGATTCCCAGGGCGTAAAGAAGCGCCTCATCGATTACAACGTTGTATTCTCCTCCCATATGGCGGTCCCTGCGGAAGGACTGGATTGCCCCGTTCGTGGCAGGGCCCTGAATGCCATCCACGGCGCCGCAATTATATCCGGCTTTATTCAGTGCTTCCTGTACATTCTTGATCAGCGTAACAGCCGGATCCTCCGGTTCCTGCGTCGGAACAGGGGTAAGCGCTTCTCCCGCAGCGGAAGCCGCATTCTGGTCAGCCGCAGTTTCGGATGGAGTGTCTGAAGCGTTTTCCACCGCTGCAGAAGCCTGGCCATCGTTCGGGGGAATTGTCGATTCTTCGGCAGATACTGTCAGACCGAAGCATATGATGGCAGATAAGATAGCCGCTCTTTGTATCCATAATTTCATTTCTGAATTCCCCCTAATGTAAAATATTCTTCCATGCCGCCGGTTTCTCTGTCACGTCTGTGATCCGGACTCGCTTTGATCCGGACAGGCTGTGATCCGGACCCGCTTTAATACCGGCCGCTTTTTCACATCTCCCATGAAAGCGATTCTGCGCTTCTTATTTCTTCCCGCCTGCGCTGCATATCCAGCTGATGGCTTCCCGCAGGGTGTTTACGTAAATGAGTTCGATCCCTTCCTGTTTTTTCAGCGCGCCTTTACAGACAGCAGGGAGGATGACCGTGGAGAAGCCCAGCTTTTTCGCCTCCTGCACTCTCTGCTCTGCCATACTGACAGACCTCACCTCGCCGCTGAGTCCCACTTCCCCGAAGACCATCACGCTGTCCGGGATGATGATCTCCCTGTAGCTGGAGACGATGGCAAGACAGATTGCCAGATCGATGGCGGGCTCATTCATCTTCATTCCGCCGGCAATGTTTACATAGGCATCTGAAGCGCCCAGCGCCAGGCCGGCCTTCCTCTCAATAACTGCCATCAGAAGATTCACCCGGTTGAAATCCGTTCCTACGGTGGTACGCCTGGGGATCCCGAAATTGCTCTGACAGACCAGTGCCTGGATTTCCACCAGGAGCGGTCTGGTTCCGTTCATGGAACAGGCCACCACTGACCCTGAGGCGTTTTCCGGTCTGCCGTCCAGAAGAAACTCGGAGGGATTTGCCACTTCCCTGAGTCCTTCGTTTTCCATTTCGAACACGCCGATTTCATTGGTAGAGCCAAAACGGTTCTTTACCGCCCGCAGGATCCGGTAGGATGCATGACGGTCACCCTCGAAATAGAGGACCGTATCCACCATATGCTCCAGAACTCTGGGCCCGGCGACGCTTCCCTCCTTGGTCACATGACCTACGATAAAGATGGTAACTCCGCAGCCCTTGGCAATCTGCAGCAGCACGTTGGTAGATTCCCGTACCTGCGCGACACTCCCCGGCGCGGAACCCACTTCCTCACTGTACATGGTCTGGATCGAATCGATAATGGCGACATCGGGCTTCTTCCGCTCCAGCACCTCCCGCACATTCCCGAGATTGGTCTCACAGAACAGCTCCATCGAATCCGGGAAGCTGCCCAGCCGGTCCGCACGCATTTTGATCTGGCGAAGAGATTCCTCGCCGGAAATATAGAGAACGGAGGCTCCATTATTCGACAGATTCCTGCACATCTGCAAAAGAAGGGTGGATTTTCCGATTCCCGGATCTCCACCCACCAGGACCAGGGATGCGGAGACGATCCCGCCTCCCAGCACCCGGTCCAGTTCTGCCATACCACTGGTTTTTCTTATCTCTTCCGTCAGATCGATATCCTTCAGGACCACCGGAACAGGCCGGTCAGCTCTTCCGATGCCGGAAGAGCCGGCGCTCTTTTTCGAAACTGCCGCCGGCTCCTCCACAAAGGTATTCCACGAATGGCAGCCGGGGCACTGGCCCATCCATTTAGAGGATTCGTACCCACATTCCTGGCAGAAAAAAACAGTTTTTTTCTTATTCATTGACACACTTTCTGATCGTAACGTCTACAGGACCGGATGCGCCGAAGTCCACACTGAAGGAAAGCTTTCCTCCCAGATTGGTCTTCATCCTGCCGGCGTCCTGACCCTTGATCGCCACATCATATTCCGTATCCGCCTCCAGCTCTACCGTGATCTGGGCGTCTTCCTTTCCCTCCACCTGGAAACTCATACCGCTGCCATCCTGAGACAGCTCAAAAACAGCGGTACCCGGAACAGATTCGTAGACAAACATCCCGTTTCTTTCCAGCTTTGTGATCTCCTGGAAGGTCTTCACCTTATAAAGATCACCCTGATGCTGAAAGTCAGACAGTTTTGACTTCTGCGCAAGTTCATAATCCCCAAAGCTGATGGTGCCGTTCTCGTTCGTACGAATCAGTTCTTTTACTGCTGACATAGTTTTAACCTCTTATTCTTTCACTGTAAAAATGATCTTTTTCTCTTTTTGTCTGACAAGGACCGTATCCCCCTTCGAGATACGCCCCTCCAGGAGCTCGTTTGCCAGGGCATCCTCCACCTGGGTCTGGACAGCCCTCTTCAGAGGTCTTGCCCCGTATTTGCTGTCGTACCCGCTCTCCGCCAGGAGGTCTCTTGCAGGTGCCGAAACCTGCAGGGTAATATCCAGCTGCTCCTTGCACCGGGAGATAAGCTTTTTCAGAAGGATATCCACGATCTGTTTTATTTCGGGCTTCGTCAGGGTATGGAAGACCATGATCTCGTCGATCCGGTTCAGGAACTCCGGTTTGAAGATGCGGCGGACCTCCTCCATTACGCCGGATTTCATCTGCTCATAGGCCTTCTGCTCCGAATTGTCCGAGACAAACCCCAGCCTTTTCGGTTCTATGATCGCCTGAGCCCCCGCATTGGAGGTCATGATGATGATGGTCTGCTTAAAATCCACCTTCCGCCCGTGGGCATCGGTGATATGGCCGTCATCCAGAACCTGCAGAAGGATGTTGAATACATCCGGATGCGCTTTCTCGATCTCGTCGAAAAGAACCACACTGTAGGGATTCCGCCTGACTTTTTCGCTCAGCTGTCCCCCTTCCTCGTATCCCACATACCCCGGCGGAGAACCGATCAGCCTGGATACGCTGTGTTTTTCCATATACTCCGACATATCTACCCGGATCATCGCCTGCTCGCTGCCAAAGACGGTTTCGGCCAGCGCCTTGGAAAGCTCGGTCTTTCCCACACCCGTAGGACCCAGGAACAAGAACGAACCGATCGGCCTTGCCGGATCCTTCAGCCCGACTCTGCCGCGCTTCACGGCCTGGGCGACTGCCTTCACTGCCTCTTCCTGGCCGATCACTCTCCTGTGGAGCTCTTTTTCCAGCCGGGCCAGACGTTTCGTCTCCCCCTCGGTGAGCTTCTGCACCGGGATCCTGGTCCAGTCTGAAATGATCGCCGCTACAGAAGAAGCCGTGACAACCTTTCCCTTCCGGGCGTTCATCTTCTCCTCCCTGACGCGGATCTTCCCGATCTCCTCCTCCACTTTGTTCTGGGCAGCCTGGGCAGCCCTGGCCTTCTCAAGATCCGCCTCTCTGAGGGCCTGCTCCTTTTCCTCCTGGTACTTCCGAAGCTCGATCTCCAGTTCCTGTGTGCCGTCACTGGCCGTATACCCGGCAAGCCGCACCTTGGAGGCCGCTTCGTCGATCACGTCGATAGCCTTGTCCGGCAGGAACCGGTCATTGATATACCTCTCGGACATCTGCACCGCGGCACGGACCGCCTCATCCTCGATGGTCACCTGATGGTGGGCTTCATAATACGGACGGAGCCCTTCCAGGATGCGGATGGCCTCCTCTTCGGTGGGCTCTTCCACATTCACCGGCTGGAATCTTCTTTCCAGGGCAGCATCCTTCTCAATATATTTCCGGTATTCCTCCATCGTTGTGGCGCCGATCAGCTGAATCTCCCCTCTGGAGAGAGAAGGCTTCAGAATATTGGAGGCGTCCAGTGCACCCTCAGCCCCGCCTGCTCCGATTATGGTGTGGAGCTCATCGATAAACAGGAGGATTCCCCTGTGCTCCCGCACCTCATCCACAACGCCTTTGATGCGCTCCTCGAATTCTCCTCTGTATTTGCTGCCTGCCACCATTCCTGTAAGATCCAGCACCACCAGCCGTTTTCCCTTCATCGTATCCGGTACATTTCCCGTAACGATCCGCTGGGCGAGGCCTTCCGCGATGGCGGTCTTGCCGACGCCGGGTTCGCCCACCAGACAGGGATTATTCTTGGTCCTGCGGCTCAGGATCTGGATCAGCCTTTCGATCTCCTTCTCTCTGC